>JAHDHZ010000086.1 GCA_020631045.1 Flavobacteriales bacterium
CAAGGCACAAAATCTCTGGGTCTATTACTAAGTTTTACTTTGATTGTAGCCATGTTGTGTAATCTGATTTTTTTGCCGAGCATGTTGATCAACAGCTCAAAAAAGTCTTCTGTTCTATAAAAAATTCTATCTTTAAAAATCTATGAAAGGAATCATTCTCGCCGGAGGCTCAGGTACGCGTTTATACCCAATTACATATGCTATTAGTAAGCAAATTATGCCGGTATATGACAAGCCCATGATTTATTATCCACTCTCTATTTTAATGATCAGTGGCATCAACGAAATTTTAATCATCTCAACGCCTAATGACCTGCCAGGTTTTCAACGTTTACTAGGTGATGGCTCTCAGTTTGGATGTCGTTTTGAATATGCTGTACAAGAAGTTCCAAATGGATTGGCGCAGGCCTTTGTAATTGGCGAGGATTTTATTGGCAACGATAAAGTGGCGCTGATCTTAGGAGATAATATTTTTTATGGATCTGGGCTTTCTAAAAAGCTACAGGGCTTAAATGATATTCAAGGTGGAGTAGTATTTGCTTATCATGTGAGTGACCCTGAGCGGTATGGCGTGGTTGAATTTGATAAGGGTGGAAAAGTACTATCCTTAGAAGAAAAACCAGAAAATCCTAAGAGTAATTATGCAGTTCCAGGCCTATATTACTATGATAATTCAGTGGTTGAAATTGCTAAAAACATCAAACCCAGCGCGCGAGGAGAATACGAAATCACCGACGTAAATAAAGAGTATCTAAAACAACAAAAACTCAGCGTAAGTGTGCTTGACCGCGGCACGGCTTGGTTAGACACAGGCACCTTTAAATCATTGATGCAAGCCTCTCAATTTGTCGAGGTGATCGAGCAGCGACAAGGTTTAAAAATCGGATGCATTGAAGAATGTGCCTACCGCATGGGTTACATAGATGATGCCCAGCTCAAAGAATTGGCCCAACCTTTGTTGAAAAGTGGGTACGGCAAATACTTATTAGACCTACTCTAAGGTGCATTATTTTAAGCACATCAGTGAAAAAATAGAAAACCTCTCGTTTTCTTTTCCTGACTCTCTGTACGATCCTGTGCGATATATTTTGTCTCTAGGAGGCAAGAAGTTCAGGCCCTTACTTTATGATGTAACTTGTCGTTCTTTTGGGTCAACAAGCAATGACTACCTGGCTTTAACCTTAGAAGTATTTCACAATTTTACCCTCATGCACGATGATGTGATGGATCATGCCGATGTGCGTAGATCTAAGCCTACAGTGCATAAAAAGTGGAATGTTTCAACCGCTATTTTATCTGGTGATGTCATGCTTATTGAGGCATATGATTGCATTGAAAAGCTTGAAGACAATGCTCAAAAATTAGTGGCCTTTAAATGGTTCAACAAGGTTGCAAGAGAAGTCTGTCAAGGCCAACAACTCGATTTAGATTATGAAAAATACTCCAAAGTGAGCATGGGTGAGTACTTAAACATGATCAAATTAAAAACAGGGGTTTTGATTGGCTTATCAATGGTTTTTGCTGGTATTACCAGTAAACAACCCGATGATGTATTACGAAGATTGTATGAACTGGGCACTCAAATTGGTTTATTATTTCAAATTCAAGACGATTATCTAGATGCCTTCGGAACACAAGAAAAAACAGGTAAACAAGTAGGCGGAGACATCTTAGAAGGCAAAAAAGCCTATCCTTACATCAAAGCCATTAGTAAAACCACTAATGCTGAGCATCTCATAGAGTTATATCACAGTACACATGACCAAAAAGTACCCCTTGTTTTATCTGAATTCTCAAAGCTTAATATTCAACAAGCCGTTCAGCAAGACATACAAGAGCGTTACCAAGCTCTGATTCAGATGATAGAAAAATTTAATCCATTTAAGGATAAAACCTTGCTTTTAGAGCTTCTAAATAGTTTATACTATCGAGAGAATTGATTAGCTTTAGCTAAGTTCATGTGTGTGTTTTTGTTCCGTCAAAGACAAGCTTTGAATGTCTCAAAAACACACACATGAACTTAGCTAAAGCCAACAACCATGAAACAACTTACCATACTACTCTCTGTTTTTTATTTTACTACTCTTTTTGCACAAACTGACCTTCAAACAGCGCAACGCTTTTTAGAAGAAAACCATCAAAAGTTAAACCTTTCAAACACTGATATCAGCCAATTTACCATATCTGACAGCTACCAAGAAGGTACGCTAAAACACATTTACCTGAACCAAACCCTGAATTCCTACAAACTTGAACACGCCCTAATCGGCATCCACCTAAAAAACAACATCTCCTTTCACTACACCAACGAATTTACCGACAACCTAGCAGGCAAAATCGACATACTCTCTGCAACCCAATCCATCCATCAGGTAAACGCTATTTTAGCTTCTCTCTACCCACAACTCACAAATACCAAAGTTGAAACTCTAGAAAATAACCAATTTTTAATCACGCCAAGCTCAGGGTTTAAACACCCTATACAAGTTGAATTGTTATACATAAAGGTTGATGATCAGATTAAAATGGCCTACGCTGCTTTGATGCATCCTACAAATGGCAAAAAAGAAATGGT
>JAHDHZ010000041.1 GCA_020631045.1 Flavobacteriales bacterium
CTCTTAAATGAGAGAACTTTGGTGTACCAGCAAGCGCATGTAAATGTAATTTTACCTGTGAAAAAGTACGGTTCACACATTCAAAAATACATATTGACACATTTAATTGAATACTTAACAAATAAAACTTAAGTTTCTTGTAACAAAACTAAGTGCAAAAACGTATTATTGTTTATAGTGCTAAATAGTATCTATGAGTAAAGGTTTATTGAGTTTAGGGTTTGGGTTTTTGTTTTCTTTGGGTTTAGTCGCTCAGACTGGCCCTTCTGGTATCTTTAACAACACAGACTTTGATCTATTGTTTCAAGCAGATCGTATTGGGGTTTCTGACGGTTCTTCAGTGAATACACTCTCAGATCTTTCAGGGGGCGTTAGCCATGATGGTTTAGCTTTGCCTGGCGAAGAGCCGGTTTTAGAGTCTGATGTAGCCAATGCAATCAATACTTACCCAGTATTAAAATTTGACGGCACGAATGATATTGTGCGTTTAACAACAGACGCTGAGTTGAATGATAGTGATTTTGTTGAAAAAACAATATTGATCTCTTTTCAAACCTCTTCTGATGTGATTTCAAGACAGGTGATTTATGAACAAGGTGACCTTGATGATGGTTTGAATGTATATATATACAACTCACGTTTGTATGTAGGAGGGTATTCTGATAATGCAGGGTCTTGGTCAATTTACAACGATACAATTATTGAAGAATCGACTCCTTACGTAGTATACTTAGAGCTCAATGAGGCTGCGTCAACATTTACAACGTATTTAGACGCAGTGCAGTTCGGAACAACTGCAGGTGCTGATACACTTGGGGCTTCAACTGGAGAAATTGGTTTGGGTAATGTGAATTTTAATACTCAGTTTCATGATATTGCATCAGCTACAGTTTATCCGTTCTCAGGTGCTATTATGGATGTGATTTCAAATAATTCATTGTTCAATGTGACTCAACGAAAAATACTAATGAGTCATTTTTCGGCAAAGTATGCGATTGATCTGCCGACAGATTTTTACGATTTCCATTTGACACACGGACATCATTTGATTGGTATTGGAGCTGAAAATTTAACAGGTGATAGTGCTTTGAAGGCCCAAGATACCTTGGCTTTTTTAACTCTTGACACCCTAAATTATGCTGGGCTTACTGCTCAAGACTATATTTATATAGGTGCTGACACAGGTTCAATTACTTTTTTAAGTTCGGTAGAAACGCCTTATGATTCTATCTTAAGGTTGCAAAGAGAGTGGAGGGTCAATTTAAAAGGTTCAGTTGACTCGTTTAGATTAACTATTGATACGAATATTTTTCCTGCTGGAGCTCGTCCTGGTTATAACAAATTTGCAATTCTTGTTGATGATGATGGTGATTTTTCTTCGGGTGCATTAGCTTATGAAATGTACAGCCCTGGCTCTAATGAGTTTTACGTAGCTGATTCATTGCAGTGGGTCGATGGGCAGTATTTTACCTTTGCTAAAGTATTTCCTAAAATATCTTTTACGGCAGAAAATTATAATGATTTTGAGGCTGTTTCGCCAGCACGTTTTCCTTTAGAGCAAAACATAATTTTAAAGTCAGACCTGTCGGTATCTTATAACGCAACTGATGTGACAGCAACTCAAAGTCCAACAGTTGGTTTTGATTACGATAATTTTTCTGGCATGGTGATAATTCCCTCAGGTGCTTACACAGACACCATTGATGTAACTATAGTAAGTGATGCAACCATTGAGCCAGAAGAGACATTTGATTTAAAGCTTTCAGGTTTGGCAGCAAGTGGATTTGATTCTGCGCGTTATACAATTAATGGTGATGACAACCCTACAAAAGTGTTATTTGCATGGTTAGATTCGGTAAATGTTGAGTCTGAAGACACTATTTATGCTGAAGTGCAACTCTCAGCAGCATCAGCATCAGTTGTGACGATTGACTATGAAGTTACTGGTGGCAGTGCAACTGGCTCAGGCGTTGATTATAACATTATGGGCTCTACCCTAACATTTGCTCCGGGAGACACTAGAGATACGATCTTAATTGAGGTCAATGATGATAACTTACATGAGGTCAATGAAGAGATTGACTTTAGATTGCTCAATGTTGTCAATGCCAATTTAGATGATGACTCTACCATAGCGAAATATACCATTCAAGATGATGATCAGCCTACTTTAAGTTTTGTAGATAGTACAGCCAGCCAGTTAGAAAATAGTGGTTTTGTATTTTTAAATGTTGTGCTTGACACTTTACCAGACGTTATTGTGACGGTTGACTATTTGATTCAAACAGGTAGTGCTACTTCAGGTGATGATTACGCTGATACTTCTGGTACTCTGACGTTTTTGCCTGGAGATACCATTGAAACTATTGTTGTTCGATTAAAAGATGATGCAGACCTTGAGACAGTCGAGAATTTTTACGTTCAAATTCAAAATGCAGTTGCAGCCATCATTTCTAATAGAGATTCAGTAGAGTTTTCAATTTTAGATGACGAAGGTTTAGGGCATGAAGGCCCTGGTGGTGTTGCTTTGGTTGATGATCAGTTAGCTTTGTGGTTACGCACGACAGCACCAGGAACAATGGTTGACTTGATGCCTGTTGCGAATTGGGAAGATCAGTCTGTAAAACTACCGGGTAATGTTTCAAATGATGCGATTCCTGAGGCAAATGCCCCAGATTTCTTTGATAATGCATCAACCAACTGGAACGGCAGGGGTGTGATCTCTTTTGATCAAGGTAATTCAGAAGGGTTAGCTTTAGCCAATGACAATAACCTAAACACTGCTGCATCAGTTTCAAGAAGAACTTTAACTGTAGCGTTTAGAACAAGTAATGACATTACAAATAGACAAGTTTTATATGAAGAAGGAGCTGGAGTTAGAGGGATAAGTATTTATATTGAAAGTGATACTTGTTATATTGGTGCTTGGAATGATGCGAATGATGCAGGTCCAGGTACTGCATGGGAGTACATTCCTGCAAGGCAAAAAATTGAGAAAAACACACCTTATTTTGCAATGCTTCAATTAGATGTGCCTGCAGATGGAGTTAGGGGGTTTTTAAATGGTGTTGATTTAGGTACTCAGCCAGGTGCTTTGAGTGCTTTGTATAATCATCCTGGGGCCAATGGTATTGGATATCAAAATGGTGGGGCATGTTACATTAGTACGACTGATTTTAAATCTCAAGATTGTGATGGAGGTGATGATAATTATTTTGAAGGGTTTATTGCTGAAGTTGTTTCAGGTCAAATTGTATACAACGATGCTCAACTTATTATTGTTAACAATTACTTTTCTACAAAGTATGATTTAACCATTCCCGTAGCTGATGATAAATATGCTTTTGATGCAACGCACAGTTGGGAGTTGTTTGGTATTGGTCAAGAAGATGCCTCTAACAACCATATTGATGCGCAAGGTTCGGGTGCAGTTAGAATCAATACCCCGTCTGATATTAACAATTCTGAATATTTATTAATTGGTCATGATAATGATACCATTGATACTTGGACAACAACTGAAGTCTTAGATGATGATACGGCAAATATTAAAAGAACAAGACGAGAGTGGCGAGTTGATAAGACTGGTGACTTGGGTTCAATTACCTTACAGTTAGATACTTCAGTCTTAGGTGATTTACCTGCTGGTTTCACAAACTATGCTATTATGGTGGATGCTGATGGAGACTTTACTTCAGGAGCA
Source organism: Flavobacteriales bacterium (assembly GCA_020631045.1). GTDB lineage: Bacteria > Bacteroidota > Bacteroidia > Flavobacteriales_G > JALEGO01 > JAHDHZ01. Next base: position 3,704 of record JAHDHZ010000041.1, read on the forward strand.
GATATTTACCCATTATCATCTGACGGATCTGGATTGATGCAAATCACAAACTTAGACTTTAATGATGGAGATTATTTCTCTTTTGCAGCAATAAGAACTTCGATTGAGTTTGTGAATAATTTTGCAGATTACGATGAAGATGCTGGTACTGTTTCTATCAAAGTAAGAAGAAATATTCGATTAAATTCAAGCTCAACGATTGATTACTTTACCCTTGATGGTACTGCTGATGATGATCAGTTGCCTTTAGGTGACTATGATTCTTTGGGTACAACCTTGACCATTCCAGCTGGAGATACAGTAGCAACAATTTCTTTAATAATTAATGATGATACAGATATTGAATCAGATGAAGATTTAACGATTAACTTACAAAATCCAATCGCTGGAGCAGTCATTGGTCAAGATACAGTGTTTACAGTTTTAATTCACGATAACGACAATACCAGAATTATCGAATTTACAGCTGATTCTTTATCTGCAGATGAAAGTTCAAGTCTTTCAGCTGGAGCTTTGAAGTTGCGTTTGAATGAGCGCGATGCAGTAAATCCTACTAGAGTGGTGTATACAGTATCAATTGCTTCAAGTACAGCTGACTCAAATATTGTAAATGACTTTGCTCTTGCGCTTTATTCAGATACATTGACCATTGCTCCCACAGATAGTTTGGTAGATTTTCCGGCCATTACCATTAATGACGATGCTATTGATGAGAACGATGAGGTGATCATTATTACTCTTTCTAGCCCGATCAATGCAAACCTAGGCGACACAACCACTTTTGTTTATACTATTAATGACAATGATGCAGAACCAGTGATATCATTTGACCTTGATTCTTCTGAAGGATTTGAAAGTGTTTCACCCGCACTGTTAACAGTGAGGCTTTCGTCTGTCTCTGGTAAGACAGTAACCGTTGATTTTGATGACACAGGCTTGGGAGATGCTATTGGTGGTGGTTCAGATTATTCGTTGACTAATGGGGTGCTTACATTTTTGCCTGGTCAAGATTCGTTGACCATACCCATTACTGTGTTTGATGATTTGTCAGAAGAATTAGATAAAACTGTAATTATAGGACTTTCAAATTCTTCAAATGCTACAATTGATGCTGCACTTGACACCATTGTGTATACGATTGTTGATGATGATGGATTGGGTATTATTGGTCCTGGTGGAGTGGGTAATTTTGACGACCAAGTTGATGTATGGCTCAGAACAACTGACGCTCCAGGGTTATCTGACGGTGTTTCGATTGGAGCTAAGAACGGACCAACAGATTGGGAAGATCAAACAGGGCATGACATTCACGCTTACCAAAATACGATTGGTCAAGAGCCAGAGTATTTTGATATTTCTCCAACTTTGAATAATAGGCCTGTGGTAACTTTTGATGCTGGTACAAATGAGTTTTTGAGAATTGATAATGACCCTAGATTAAATACTGCTTCTGGTCCTCAAAATAAAAGAACTTTAATGATTGCATTTAGAACGTCAACTGATATTAACACCAGACAGGTGCTTTATGAAGAAGGCGCTGGAGCAAGAGGACTAAACTTTTACATAGAAAATGATACCCTTTATGCTGGTGGATGGAACCTTCCTGATGATGATGGTCCTGGAACAGGTTGGACTTATCGTGCAGCTCGCCAAAAAATTGATCCAAATACGCCCTATTTTACTGTATTGGAGTTTGATTTTACAGAAGCTGGGGTTGGTTCAATTTTAGGTTCTTTAAATGGTGACACTACTGAAATGGGGAGTATTGCTGGTGCAGGTAGGTTATTTCCGCATGGAGGAGCTATTGGACTTGGTGCGATCAATGCAGGTACCTGTATTTATGGTTCTTGCCCAGGTTCAGGTGCAAACTTTACAGGTTATTTAACAGAATTTGTTTCAGGTAGTTATGTATATAATGATGCTCAGCGTAAAATTGTTGCCAATTATTTTGCCTCAAAATACAACACGAGTCTCCCTGCAGGAGATACCTTGTACAATTACAGAGCAACACATAGTTATGAAGTTTTTGGTATTGGGCGCTATAATTCTACCAATGCACATTATGAGGCGCAAGGTCATGGTATTGTGAAAGTTGATGAGCCTACAATTATTTCTAATGATGGATCTTACACTTTATACGGTCATGATGGTGCAGAAATTTCAAGTTGGGTCACTTCAGAGATTCCTACTGGATCATCAAATTTTCAGCGTTTAGAACGAGAGTGGAAAGTGTCTCATACATCTGGGGGTATGGGTAATGTCGATATTCATGTTGATACTACTCGTTTGCCAGTAAAGCCTTTTGCTTATACTAAATATTTATTATTGGTTGATGCAGATGGAGATTTTTCTTCAGGAGCAGAAATTTATGAGATGACTTATGATAATTTTGAGTTTTATACTGTAGAAGATGTAGCTCTGCCAGAAGGGTATCATTATACTTTTGCAACTGCTCGCCCGACAATTGATTTTGAACAAGTTACTAGTAGTGGGGCAGAAACGGCAACTCCAGCTCAGTTTAAAGTGAAGTTAAGTTATGTTTCTGCAGTTGATGTTATAGTAAATTTAAACTCTTCTGATGGCACTGCAGATGATGATCAGTTGCCAACTGGTGATTATGATTCATTGGCTACAACAGTCACAATTTTAGCAGGTTCAGATTCTGCGATTGTTGATTTAGTTGTAAATAACGACGTAGTTACAGAAGCAGATGAGACTGTTAATGTAAGAATTACTGGAGTGCCATCAGGCTATGTGATAGGAGATGATTCGATTCATGTTTATACCATTCAAGATGATGACAATCCAAGAAAAATTGAATTTACAGCAACAAGTTCTGCTGCAGATGAAAGTTCAAGTGTTTCGTCGGGAGACATTCAGGTAGAAATCAATTTAGCAGATGGATCTAATCCAACCACAGTAGATTATACCATAGATTTTATTTCAAGTACTGCAGATTCAAATATTGTTAATGATTATGCAATGGCAAGCTATACGGGAACACTAACAATTGCAGCAGGTGCAACTACTGCTAATTTTCCGGCTATTACAATTAATGATGATGCCAGTGATGAGCCAGCCGAAACAATTGTAATAACCTTGTCAAACCCTACAAATGCTAATTTAGGGACTGACGTGACCTACACGTACACTATTAATGATAATGATGCAGAGCCAACTGTTGAATTTGAGGTAGTTACTCAGTCAGGTTCAGAAAGTTTTGATCCCGCATTGTTAAAAGTGAAGCTTTCTGCTCCATCAGGAAACATAGTTTCTGTAAATTACAGCGCGACAGACGGAACTGCAGTTGGTGCTGGTTTTGACTACAATTTATTTTCGGGTACTTTGAATATCCCAGCGGGCGATGATTCTGCTTTCATTGAAGTGTTGATTGCCAACGATTTAGGGGAAGAGGCTACTGAAGATTTTACTGTGACTATTGCCTCCCCGGTTAATGCTACGCTTGGGCCGAATACCACATTGACCTATTCTATTTTAGATGACGATGGATTAGGTATTTACGGGCCTGGAGGTGTTGGTGAAGATGGGCAGTATGTTCAGTGGTTAAGGTCAGATGCAGAATCTTATGCAGATGGAGCAGCGGTTAATACGTTTAATGATCAGACTCTTTTTGGTTATGACTTAACAGCAGGTACGGCACCAGATTTTAGAAATAATGTTACTGATAATATTAATGGTAGACCTGTTGTTGAATTTAATGGCACAAACGATTATCTAAGTGATAATTCGAACATAAATGATTTGTTTAGAGCAAATGTGAGTTATACGAAAAAAACTTTTTTAATTGCTTTTGAAACTGGGGCTTCAACAACTGGAAAGCAAGTCTTAATGGAAATGGGAGACCATAGTAGAGGTGTGAATTTATACATAGATGACGGAGATCTCTATTTTGCTGCTGAAAAAAGTAATGGTGCAGGAGCTGATTGGCCTGTTCAATTTATTGATACTGCCATAGCTGCAAATACAGTTTATTATCTTTTAGCTGAGTTTGATTCAGACAATGACACAATGAGTATGTATTTGAATGGCTCTTTGGTTGATAGTGATGTGGCTTCTTTCACAAATTCATTACAAGGAGATGGTGATCAAATGGGTTTAGGAGCTGCTTTTGATCGTGCTACCTTTCATGATTTAAATTATACTACAAATGGAGGTAACAACTATCGATTTGAGGGTAAAATTATGGAGATGACACATTATAATTTCACGTTGAACAACAGTCAGAAAAGAATTGTTGAAAATTACTTTGCTGCCAAATATCAAAACGAAATTGAAGCGACAATTCCAGACGATAAGTATGCTTATCAGGGCACTTACAATTATGATTTTATTGGGATTGGTCAAGAAAACTCAGCTGATAATCATACAGCTTCTCAAGGTTATGGTATGATTCGTGTTGATCAGCCTTCTGGCCTTTCTGATGGAGAATACTTGATGATGGCTCATGACAACGGGTCAATTGCTACATGGGCATTTGTGGACCAACCATTTGACTCAATCAATCATGTTTCAAGAATTTGGAGAGTTTCTGAACCTTCTGGTGATGTAGGAGAGGTGCGTATTGCTGTTGATACAACTGGTTTGCCAGCAAGGCCTACTTCGAGTTATACTTCGTATGTGTTGCTTGTTGAAACAAATGATGGTGATTTTTCAAATGGAGATGTTGATATCTATCCATTGAGTGTGGCTTCTGGAGAGCTTAAGATGACCGATCCCGCCTACGCAATAGACTTTAATGATGGAGATTATTTTACTATTGGTATTGCTCGTAATCGATCAGTAAACAATGGTGATTGGAATACTCCTTCAACTTGGTTAGCAGGTACAGTTCCTACATCTTCAGAAAATGCTTTGATTACTCCTGGTGATACTGTGAACATTACTTCAAATGTTTCAGTTGGTGGCATTATTTTAGAAGGTGTAGGATCTTCTGTAAGAATTTCAGGATCTCAGACTGTTGAGATCAATAATGGAACAATTTCTAACAATGCTGGGGGCGAGTTCTTGGCAGGTTCTAGTACCATTGACTTTACTTCTGATGGGGCGCAGTGTATTCCCGGAGCTTCTGAGAACATCACATATTATGCTTTGAGAACATCTGGTTCAGGTACAAAGACCTTGTGTGATAACATTACAGTAACAGACGATTTGACCATTTTTGACAATTCAACCTTAGATGTAGACAATACAAATGACTTTACCATTAATCTAGCTGGTGATTTTAATGTAAGTGCCGCAGCTACGTTTAATGCCCATCAAGGTGAAGTTATTTTTGATGGAGCTTCTGTGCAAACCATTACGGCATTGTCTGGGTCAGAAAGCTTTTACGATTTTACTGTGAGTAATACTTCAGGAGGAGTAAGAACTTTTAATACAGATCTTGATGTTAACAACGACCTCGTGATTAATGCCTCGGGTGTCTTGAACATGTCTTACAGTTCAGATGATTTAAGCATAGCAGGTGATTTCACAAATAACAATGGTACTTCAGGATTCAATGCCGGTTCTTCTACTGAGACTGTTGCCTTTGATGGCACTTCAAACCAATTAATTACATCTACTGCTGCGAAACAAAACTTTAACCACGTAAACGTAAACACAAGTGGTCAGCTTCGTGTTGATGCAAGTACTGATTTAGACTTTAATGGAGATTTGACAATTGCCTCAGGTTCTATTTTAGATGTGAATACAAATTCAAATGATGTTTGTATTGCTGGTGATTGGACCAACAATAACGGAGCAAGCGGATTTAATCAGGGTACAAATACTGTTATTTTTGATGGCAACCAAACTCAGACAATTTACTCATCTTCAGGCTCTGAGTCTTTTTACACATTGAACATTTCGAACACTGCACCTGGAGTTGTGAATACAAACAGCACTGATTTATTTGTGTTAGACGATTTTACCATTTCAGCTTCTGGGGTTCTTGATGTTGATGCTGGGGATGCTGATTTTACACTTTATGGCGATTGGACCAATAACAATGGCTTGGCAGGATTTGTAGAAGGTTGTGATTCAGAACGCATTACTTTTAGGGGTGGAGTAACCCAAACGGTGGTAAGTGCTGCTTCAACTGAAGGGTTTAATAATGTGCTCATTACAGCTTCGTCAACGTTGGTTTCTGATGCAACTACAGATTTTGATTTGTGTGGAGATTTAACCATTGACTTTGGTTCATCTTTAGACGCCTCTGTAGGTACTACAGACTTATTTGTGGGCGGAAATTGGACTAACAATGCGGCTGCTTCAGGATTTATTCAGTCAACAGTAACTGTTACATTTGACGGAACAGATGCTGATCAGACGATTAATTATTCAGAGACCTTTCACAATTTGATTATCAATAATTCTGGATCAAACAATGTATTGACTACATTGAACAGAGATATTACTGTAGTGAATGATTTCATCATACAATCTGGTGCGATTTTCAATGCTGATTTAGGCAATACAGATATGATTGTAGGAGGTGATTGGACTAACAATCATGGTGATGCTGGTTTTGTTCAAGGAGCTCAATCAGAAACAGTGACTTTTAATGGTACAACAGACCAGTTGGTGACCAGTGTAGATACACGTGAATACTTTAATAGACTAACCATTAGCAATAGTGGTGGAGCTCAGTTTAGAGCAGATGCCACTACAGATATTGACGCATCTGATCGCTTTACAATTAGTGCTGGGGCTATAGTTGATGCAGAGACCAACGATAACAATTACTATCTATTTCATATTTGGGTGAACAATGCCGGTGATGCTGGATTTATTGAGGGTACAGACAATGAAACAGTTACTTTTGATGGTGCACTTGTAAACCAAAGTATTACCACGGTTGATGCAACAGAAGTGTTTAATAACCTTACCATTGCCAATAGCTTGTCTAGATATGCTTTTCCTGCTGGTGCTGCCAACCTAGACATCAATGGAAATCTTTTGATTAACAATGGCAGTAGAATCTCTATGTTCAACAAAGACTTCACATTGGCAGGTAACTGGACAAACAATGGCGGAGCAAATGGCTATTTGCAAGGTACAGAGACAACTACCTTTGATGGAGCTACTGATCAGACCATCTCTTCAACTACCGAAGAAATTTTTAGAGACATAGTATTTGCAAAAACTGGTGGCAACATCATTTTAGCTGCTGACATTGCTACGCTTGATCAAATTACTTTTTCAAATGATGCTTACGTGATTATGAATACCAATGATGTGCGCATTGATAATTGGCAAAATGGTGATATTGTTGGATACAATACTTCAACTAGGTTTTTTGTCTCAGATGCCGATGCTTATTTGAAAACAACTGCAGTAGATGCTGGTGAAACCTTTAATGTACCTATTGGTATTGCTACTGGCGCAACTAATTATGCAGGAGCTGACATTAAGCACATTTCTGGGGCTGCAACTACATTTGATGTAAGCTTATGTGATTATGTTTCTGATATGGGTGGATGTTCTGGCGGAACAGAATTCACTACAAATATTGTAGATTACTACTGGGATGTGATCTCATCTTCTACAGATGCTGGAGTGACCTTGCATTGGGATCAATCTAAAGAAATGGCTGGGTTTGATCGTACAGATATGGAGATGAGTAGATACGATGCTCCAGGTCCTTGGGAGTGGGTAAGTTGGCCAATTGTAAATGGTGTTGCAAATAATGTTTCAGGAACATTGTGGAACTACACTGATACTCTAGATCATTTCACAGGACTTGCCTTGGGTAACAGCTCGGGCCCCTTGCCTGTTGAGTTGATTTCATTTCAGGCCACTAAAACCCCAGAGAGACATGTAGAACTTACTTGGAAGACAGCCTCAGAGATTAACAATGATTATTTCGTGATCGAAAAATCTACAGATGCTGTGCATTATATTCCGTTGCAAGAAGTTGAAGGGGCAGGCAACAGCAATGTTGAGTTGTCTTATGTAGTCTTAGATCAGAGTCCATATGCTGGAGTTTCTTACTATCGTTTAAAGCAAGTTGATTATGACGGCACAGTAAGTTATAAAGGTGTGAGGGAAGTCAATTTCAATTATGATAACGTACTTGAAAAGAAAAATCCTGAGTTTACAATGTATCCGAATCCAACCAACGGAGATTTCTTTACCATTCAAACTACTTCGCCTTATGATGCATTAAAAGAAGTATTTGTTGTTGTTTCAGATGTCAACGGAAGAGAGTTTTATTCAAAAGTCGTAGTGACTGATGAGTCGGGTAATTTTACTACTGTGGTAGATCCATATGATAGAATTCCTGCAGGTATATACGTGGTCATGGCGTCTAAAGAAGGTCAGATTTACTCTGATATCTTAATCGTAGAATAAACTTTACTGACATACAATGATTTGTTAATTTTGAGCCATGGTTGAAATTGGTTCAATACAACTGCCTGAATTTCCGATTCTCTTGGCTCCTATGGAAGATGTGTCTGACCCTCCCTTCAGAGAAGTATGTAAGAAAAATGGTGCTGATTTGATGTACACTGAGTTTATCTCGTCTGAAGGACTGATTCGAGATGCTTTTAAAAGTACGCAAAAGCTTGATATTTTTGAATATGAGCGGCCGATTGGCATTCAGATTTTTGGAGGCAATGAAGATTCAATGATTAAGACTGCGCAAATTGTTGAAAGAGCAAATCCTGATATTTTAGACATTAATTTTGGATGTCCTGTGAAAAAAGTGGTTTGTAAGATGGCAGGTGCTGGTATTTTACAAGATATCCCTAGAATGGTTAAGCTAACCAAAGCAATAGTTGATAGTACAGACTTGCCTGTAACTGTGAAAACGCGCTTGGGGTGGGATAATAACAGTAAGTATATTGTTGAGGTGGCAGAGCGTTTGCAAGATGTCGGCATCAAAGCGATTTCAATTCACGGTCGTACACGTAAACAAATGTATAAAGGAGAAGCTGATTGGACCTTAATCGGAAAAATCAAAGAAAACCCGCGTATGCACATTCCTGTATTTGGCAATGGTGATATTAATTCTCCAGAAAAAGCATTGGAATATAAAAATCGTTATGGTGTTGACGGCATTATGATTGGTAGGGCAGCGATAGGATACCCATGGATTTTTAGAGAGATTAAACACTTCTTAAAAACAGGCAAGCATTTGTCTTTGCCTACCTTAAAAGAACGTGTAGATACTTGTAGATTTCATTTTGAGCGCTCTTTAGTTTGGAAAGGTGAGCGTTTAGGAATTTTAGAAATGCGCCGGCATTACGCTTCTTATTTCAAGGGATATCATAATTTTAAGCCTTACAGAACCAAACTTGTAATGACTTTAGAGGTGAATGAAATTCGAGATACACTTTGTGAGATTGAAGAAAAGCTTGAAGATGCTTTCTTGCAATTAGCTTAATTATTTTGCGCAAAATAATTAAGCTAACTCACCTAATCAACACTTTACTTTTATTTAATTTTGGGTAAAATTTTAGCATGAAAAATATTTCAGTAATCGGAGCAGGTACAATGGGTAATGGTATTGCACATGTTTTTGCACAATTCGGATACAAAGTCTCATTGATCGATGTTAATCAGCAAGCCTTAGACAAAGCTTTGCTTGTCATTGAAAAAAATCTTGATCGCCAGGTTAAAAAAGAGATTCTTGATGAGCGGGCAAAAAAAGCAACACTAGAAAATCTTACTACTTTTACTGATCTAAAAAAAGGCGTTTTGAATGCTGATTTAGTCGTCGAAGCTGCTACTGAAAACGTAGAATTAAAGCTCAAAATCTTTAAACAGATTGATGATTTCGCCCCAAAACAAGCCGTTTTAGCAACCAACACTTCTTCTATTTCAATCACTAAGATAGCATCATCCACCTCAAGGCCTCAGCAAGTGATTGGTATGCATTTTATGAACCCTGTGCCAGTGATGAAGTTGGTAGAGGTAATTCGTGGATATGAGACGAGTGATCAGGTAACTAAAGCTGTATTTGAATTGTCTGAGAAGCTTCAGAAGGTTCCTGTTGAGGTGAATGATTATCCTGGGTTTGTAGCCAATAGAATTTTAATGCCCATGATAAATGAGGCTATTTATACCTTGCATGAAGGGGTTGCTGGTGTAGAGCAAATTGATACGGTTATGAAGTTGGGGATGGCGCATCCCATGGGGCCACTTCATTTGGCTGATTTTATTGGTTTAGATGTTTGCTTGTCTATTTTAAATGTATTGTATGATGGATTTAAAAATCCTAAATACGCTCCTTGTCCTTTGTTGGTAAATATGGTACAGGCTGGTAAGTTGGGTGTTAAAACTGCAGAAGGTTTTTATACTTACAACAAAGAAGATAGAACTAAAAAAGTCTCTGCTCAATTGAAGTAAGTCTTTGTTTAGCTTATTTTTACTTTGAAAAAATAGTTCTTTTTGAATTATTTTATTCCTTAATGGGATTCTTTTAATAACTTTTTTGAAAAAAAATAAATTTCAGAAGTGTTTTTTTTGATGTTTTGCTTTACATTAGAATCATCACAAAAAAAACCGATATGCGAAATTTTATTTTGTTTTTCTCTCTAGTTTTCATTGCTTCAGAATATTCTTCCCAAAATAATGACTTCGAACGCTGTGCTACTACAAGCTACATGCAAGCAAAGCACAATCATGATCCAATCAGTAAAATAGCACATCAAAAGTTTGTTCAAAGAGTAGTCAAGTCAGAGTCAGAAATTGAACAGCAAAGTAAAGCAACTAAATTTATACCTGTTGTAGTACATGTTGTATATGCTAACAACAGTGAAAATGTATCAGATGCTCAAGTACAATCTCAAATTGATGTGTTAAACGAAGATTTCACCCTAACAAACACTGATTTTTCAAGTGTTCCTTCTGTTTTTCAGCAAGTTGCTGGTAATCCTGACATTCAATTTTGTTTGGCATCTGTAGATCCTGACGGAAATCCAACAAACGGAATCAATAGAGTTCAGACATCTGTATCAAGTTTTGGATTGAATGACAATGTGAAATTTACTCAAACTGGTGGAGCAAATGCTTGGGATCCTACTAAATACTTCAATATATGGGTGTGTGATATTGCGGGGGGTACCTTAGGGTATGCTGAATTTCCGACAGGGTCGGTTTCTAATACTTGGGGTGCAGTGATTAGTTACCGCTATTTTGGTAGAGGAGGGTCTGCTCAAGCCCCATTTAATTTAGGTAGAACAGCTACTCATGAGGTGGGCCATGCTTTAGGATTGTACCATATTTGGGGAAATGGTTTTTGCGGAGATGACTTAATTTCTGACACTCCACCACAACAATCACAAAGTAATGGGTGCCCGTCTTTTCCTAAAAACGCTTTTAATTCTTGCGGCAGTGATGCAAGTGGTGAAATGTTTATGAATTATATGGATTATAGTTTCGATGCTTGTTTAAATATGTTTTCACAAGGACAATCTAATCGTATGAATTCTGTGTTGAATCAATTTCCGTACAACGGGTTACTCAATTCAACTGCTTGTGGGTCAAATCCTGGCTCTGGTTCGGGTTCAGGTACGACTAGTGGTTATGATTTGTCAATCACTGAAATTACCTCACCCTCAGGAACATACTGTTCTGGTCAAATACAGCCATCAGTGACCATTTCAAATTTAGGTACACAATCTGCAACAGATTTTCAGGTAGGTTACAAAGTTGATAATGGAACAGAACAAATTGTGCAGGTTTCAGGAACGCTTTCTATAGGTCAGAGTGGGGCATTAGATTTACCTGTCATTAATGTCTCTTCAGGTAATCACAGTTTTACAGCCAGAGTCATAGCTGCTTCGGGTATTCAAGATATCAATCAATCAAATGATGAAAAAAATATTGCTTTTACTGTTCAAGGATTAGGGGCCTCCTTACCCTTTACAGAAGGCTTTGAAGGATTCTCTTTTCCGGCAAATGGGTGGAGTATAGAAAATCAAGATGGTCAAAAAACTTGGGAGCGTACACAAGTGGGAAGACAGAGTCAAGCTTCGGCTTATGTAAATAATTATGACTACCAAGTACAGTCTGCCCAACAAGATGGTTTGGTTACGCCTTTGTTAAATTTGACTACGGCAATCAATCCAAAGCTTGAATTTGATTTGGCTTATCAGATGTATAGTGAAGATGGGCAGTTTTATACTGATGAATTTCAAGTTTTATTGAGTACTGATTGTGGGGCAACATGGCAAACGCTTTACCAAGCTAACGGTAGTGATTTGATTACTACGGCAATTGCTGGGTCTCAGTCTAGCTTTGCTCCTTTAGCTGATGCAGATTGGAATCGCTTAACCATCGATTTGAGTGCTTATGACAACAACAATGCAGTGCAAATTAAGTTTGTGAATATCGCTCAGTATGCTAATAATTTATATTTAGATAATGTAAACATTACTTCTGCTATCAATGACAACATTACTACGGGTATTGATTTAGTGTCAGATGAAAATATTCGAATCTATCCGAATCCTTTTAATCAGTTTATTCAAATTGAAA
>JAHDHZ010000042.1:0-2177 GCA_020631045.1 Flavobacteriales bacterium
TTACCAACCCATTGATTAAAGATCTATATCAACGCAAAGATGGCAAGTTGTTTGAGACAGAAGACTTTTATGCTAATCCTTCAGATTTTACTTGTAAGTTAAAGCAATATTGCACACAAGCTGATATGCTTATTACGGGGCATTCTTGGAGCAATGGTTTCCCTGTTTTGTTGGGTAAAGAAGATTTTAAAGAAGATTTTAAACCAAAGGTTGTTGCAGATATTACCTGTGATATTGATGAGCCGATTGCTTGTACAAAGCGCCCTACAGTAATTGGAGATCCTTATTTTCACTATGATCCAACATCTGAAAGTGAGATTTCTCAGCCTAAAGAAGATTCAATTTGGGTTATGGCTGTAGATAATTTGCCTTGCGAATTACCCAAAGATGCTTCTGAAGACTTTGGGGCGGAGTTCATGAAACATGTTGTTCCAGAGCTTTTGAACCACCAAAGCAAAATGATTGATCGTGCTACGATTGCAAAGCGCGGGGCTTTAAATACTCCTTTTGAGTATTTAAAAGATTACGTCAGGCATTAAATTTTAACCACCCAGTTAAATTCATCTAAAGTTTGTCCTCTTCTAATTTGGTCTAAGAGTGAGAGGCACTTTACTGAAAAACTTTCTTTATCTGTATTGGGCAGCTCATAATCAATTCCATCGTGAGCAATCAAAGAAATGGGAGCGATTGTAGCAGCTGTTCCGGTACCGAAAGCCTCTAATAAGTTGTCATTTTTGATGTGATCTATAATTTCAGATACAGCTAATTTTTTCTGATCTACCTCATAGTCCATTTTTTCTGCCAATTGAATCACTGAGTTTCTGGTTACGCCATTTAAGATGGTCGTGCTTAATTTAGGGGTAACAATTTTTTTGTTTTTAAGCACAAACATCACGTTCATGGTCCCTGACTCTTCAATAAATTTATGCTCTTTGGCATCTGTCCACAGCAACTGGTCATACCCTTGTTTGTAGGCTTCTTTGGCAGGTTGTAAAGATTGTGCATAATTACCAGCAGATTTAGCAAAGCCAGTGCCTCCTTCAGCAGCTCGAGTGTAATAGGTTTCAACTTTTACTTTTACAGGGTCTTTATAGTATGCTGCAACGGGTGAGGTAATGATGATAAAGCGGTACTTATCTGAAGCTTTCACACCCAGATATTCATCAGTTGCAATCATGAATGGACGAATATACAACGAGTGGCCTTCAGCAGATGGAATCCAATCTTGATCAAGCTCAATTAAAGCTTTTAATCCATCCATAAACAATTCTTCAGGAACCCTAGGCATACACATACGCTCAGCTGATTTGTTAAAGCGTTTGATGTTATCGGCAGGTCTAAATAATAAAGGCTCTTGATTAGGCCCTTTGTAAGCTTTCATGCCTTCAAAAATGGCTTGCCCGTAGTGAAATACCAAGCATGATGGGTCTAATGAGATTTTAGCGTAAGGTTCAACAGAGATGTTTGTCCACTCCCCATCAATAAAATCAGCAATAAACATATGGTCTGAAAAGACTCTTCCGAACACCAATTCTTTCGAAAAGGCTTCTTTTTGTCTTGAATGTGCGGTTTTATTTATTGTAATCTCAAAGCTTTTGGTCATAAGAAAAATTGAGTTTGCAATTTACAAAAAATACAGGCCGATAGCTTACTTTTCTACTGTTTTTAGAAACTTTAAACAGATGTTAATATTTTTCAATCTTTGAGAGAAGCACCCATCCCCTTGATTGATCTGGTATTTGAATCAGTACATAGCCACTGTTTTGATCGAGTATATTTACTTGCTGGCCTTCTTTGAGATTTTTTATTTTATTTCTTCCTTCTTTAAACGTGTTGTATAGATTGCATTTTGATGCAATTAAGGCATTAGAATCATCAAATAACATTGATTTACTTGTATATCCTAAAACTAGGCTCATAAGCATGAAAAAGAACAAAATTAGCATTGAGCCAAACAAGTATTTTTGGGTGGAGTTGTTACCATAAAAAAGATAACCTAAAAAACACAGACAAGTGAAAATTGCAAGAACAATACTCAAGTATGCCCATTGATTCAATGATAGAAAGCTCAATATATTTGAAATAGAAAATGCTCTTGTGTGCAGATCATTTTTTTTATTGATAAACTCAAGATTTTTTGAGATTTCAGTGGTTTTACCAAAATACTTTATGTGTCT
>JAHDHZ010000042.1:2277-16087 GCA_020631045.1 Flavobacteriales bacterium
ACGAACCTCATATTTTATGGTTTAATGCTTTGATTAAATCAATAGAATTTTGGTAAGTCTGTTGCATAGAAACACTTGAAGAAGGTGCATACTGAGCCATTTCACAATCTTCAACGGTTTGCATGAATTGATCGATGAGCTCCTCTGAGATGTTATTCTTAAAGAGTTTTACTTTTAAATGTTCTTTGGTTGTATCGCTTTGAGTGATGTTGAGTTTGTCTTGAATAAATCCATACAATGCTTGTAAGGTTTCTTCATAAAAAACGGCTTGTTTGTCTTCTTGCATCGCTTTGTAGGCCAGTTTCATTTTTGATTGTGCAGCACGATGTGCCTTGCGTTTAGCATAACCTACCACATCGGCTTTTAAGGCCTTGTTTTTTTGCATGAAAATCAAGAATAAACCCAGTAATATAAATGGAATGAATGCTAAAAAAAGATGTCTCCAAGATCCAAAAAATACAGAGAGGTCTTGCTTGAAGTTTGAACTTGAAGTTTGTAAAGTTAAGCCAGATTGAGATTGATCAGAGGCATTACTTGCACTGCCTATTAGACTTGTGGTTTGGTCGTTTTGATCAACCAATACTTCTATGATTTGAGCGTCTGTTTTAAGTGTTTTATATGTTTTTGAGCGCATGTCAAAAAACGAAAATTCAAAAGGTTCAATTTCGTAGCTTCCAGCATTTCTAGGAATGATTAAAAAATCCCAAGTTTTTGATGTTTTTGATTCAGAAACCTCAGGGTCATACACCTCAAAGCTTTTGGGAAAATTGGGCTTAGGAACATCTATGAGTTGAATATTTCCATTGCCCTTGACGGTGATTTTATAGTTTACCGCATTGTTGGCTGTGGTAGTGGTGTTGGTTAGGCTTGAAGAAACGGTAAAATTGCCTACTGCTCCAGAAAAACTCAAAGGCTTATTGCCCGGAAAATCTTTAACCTGAATACTAGCAGAATTTCCTGTGATGTTGTGCGTAGTTTTTTCATATCTAGTTTGGTAAGGAAAAAACGGATGGTTGGTTTTTACTTGTTTAGCCTGGCGTGTGACCACATCAATCTTTAATCCAGGTAAGGTTAATAAACCGCGTTTAACTGGCGTTAAAACCGATTTATCAATGGTCAATACATAATACCTCACACCATTTAGCACCTCTGTTGATACTTGATTGGGGTTAAACTTCAAGGCTGTAGCCATAAATCCATCATAATGCACATCTTCTCTCAAATCAATAGACTCTAATTCAAGCTTAGAATAGAGTTTATGTGTGGCAATCAGCTCTTCTCCAGGATAGAGCTGACTTTTTGAAATACTCAAACGTGCAAAAACCTCTTTGGTACTGCTTTTAGCTCCCGCGGCTTTTTCTTTGTAAACATTGATTGAAATATTTTCTGTAGCATAGGGTCTTTTACCTCCTGTAAGCCTAGCTGCTGAGATGGTATGTTTGCCTTCTTTGGTGGCTTGCAAGACATAGGTGTAAGTCATGCTAAAGCTTTGCTTACCATTGATGTTCATACTTTGCCGCGATTGCGAAGGCCCGCCCACAACTTTAAACGTACCAAAATCAGGCATCTCTAAATTGCCTTTATCAATATTTTCAATCTCTATAGCATACTGAAACCGCCCACCTAAAGCAACATTGTTCTCAGAAACAGAAGCGGTAAAAGATTGCCCCCAAACCAGTGAGCTAAAACCAATACCCAACAATAAAAAGAGCAATAAAGCAGGCTTGATATGTTCAATAAGGCTTTTCATTACCAGTCTTTATCTATTTTAATACGCTCTCCTTTGAGTTTGATCTTACGCTTTTCTTGCAAGTCATTTTCTTTGTTTTGAATGGCTCTGAGCATTTTTTCGGCATCTTCTTTACTCATGGCCTGTTTTTCAGGTTTAGGTTTTGATTGACCGTCTTTCTGATCACCATTCTTTTGTTGATCTTCTTTGTTCTGACCTTGCTTGTCTTGTTGGTCGTTTTTTTGATCTTGATCTTTATTCTCGTTCTTCTTATTATCTTGATCATTTTTATCGTCTTTGTTTTGATCTTGATTTTGTTGGTCTTTTTGATCTTGATTTTGCTGATCTTTATTCTGGTCTTTGTTTTGTTCTTCTTGTTGTTTTAACTTTTGAGCATAGGCCAAATTATAACGGGTTTGATCATCACTAGGGTTTAACCTCAAGGCTTGTTTGTATGCGTCAATGGCTTCATCAATTTTCTGAGTATTCAAGTAGCTGTTGCCAATATTGTGATAGCAGCTTGCTTTTTGAGCTTTATCATCTGTGAAATTTGAGGCCTGCTTATATCCATCAATGGCTTTATCAAAGAGTTTTTGTTTGTAAAAAGCATTTGATTCATTAAAATGTGCTTCAAATTTATCTGCGTTTTCTTTTTTAGCCATGCCAAATTTTTGTTCAGCCTCAGTATACTGCCCTTGCTTATATAATTTGACACCCTGTTGAATATACTGTTTGTCTTTTTGAGCAAGTCCTTTTAGAACAAAAAACAGAAAAAGAATATGTAAAACAAGCTTATTCATTTGAGAATAAATTAAGTTTTTTAGCCCACTCAAAACGGCGTTTTGAGGTGATAAATTCTAATAAAAATAAGATCAAAGCAATCGCTAAAAAGACTTGAAAATAATCATCATAGTCGGTATATACTTTTGTGCCAAATTCAGTTTTTTCAAGCTTATTTAGTTCTTTTAAGATCATGTTTAATCCGCTGTTTGAGTTTGAGGCTCTGATAAAACTTCCTTTTCCTGCACTTGCAATTTCTTCAAGCATTTCTTGGTTTAATCTTGTGGTAACGGTTTGCCCTTCTTTGTCTTTTCGATATGCCCCTGGCAGTTTTCTTTTGCCCTTGTATAAAGGAATTGGTGCTCCTAATTCACTGCCCATGCCAATGGTATGTACAAAAATTCCCTGCTCTGCAGCACCTTGGGCTGCAGTGATGGCATCATCTTCATGGTTTTCGCCATCTGTAATGACAATAATCGCTTTTTGAGTAGGTGATTTTAGATCTAAAGATTGTACACCAAGGTTAATGGCCGATCCGATAGCTGTTCCTTGAGTAGGAATAAGCCCAGTATGAATGGTGTTGATAAAAAGTTTGGCTGCTGCATAGTCTGTCGTGAGGGGGAGTTGAACATAAGATTGCCCGCCAAAGACAATGATGCAAATACGGTCATTGCCCAAACGGTTGATCATTTGTAAAATAGCACGTTTAGAGCGCTCTAAACGATTTGGAGACAAATCTTCTGCCATCATAGAGTTTGAAACATCTAAAGCAATGACAATGTCAATGCCTTTTTTCTTGACCTCTTGTTGCTTGCTTCCCATTTGAGGGTTTGCCATGGCAATGATCAGAAAACTTAAAGCCAACAGCCCAAGTATTGATTTAATAGTTGCTTTGCTCTTTGAGAAATCAGGTAGAATTTGTTGAAGCACTTGTTTTGAAGCAAGGTTTTTGAGTTGTTTTTGCTTCCATCTATAAAAAATTAAAAATACCACAAGCAAAACTGCAATCAAGGCAAACAAATACAAGAGATATGGATGTTGAAAGCGAAACATTAAGCAATACTTTTAAATGTTGTTTTCTCTAGAGTAAAAGCCAAAAATAGGCAAGCAAAAGCGATGATTAGCCAAGGTAAAAAAGCCTCATGTTTTTTGCGATACTCTTGCACTTCAAATTTTGTTTTTTCTAATCTATCAATTTCAGTGTAGATTTCTTTGAGTTTTTTGTTGCTTGTTGCTCTAAAGTATTTTCCTCCCGAAATATTGGCAATGCGCTTTAACGTTTTCTCATCGATCTCAACCTTTACATTTTGCATAATGGTTGTGCCATACATCTTAAAAGGGTAGGGGGCTAATCCGTTGGTGCCTACCCCAATGGTATAGATACGAATGTCAAATTTCTCAGCAATTTCTGCAGCTGTTGCCGGAGGAATCGACTTAACAGTATTTGATCCGTCAGTCAATAAAATAATGACTTTGCTTTTTGCCTGACTTTCTTTTAAGCGATTAATGGCTGTGGCCATTCCAGAGCCAATTGCAGTACCATCTTCAATAATACCACTTTGAATACCAGAAAATAAATTTTTTAATACATCATGATCGGTTGTTAAAGGACATTGTGTGAAGCTCTCTCCTGCAAAAACAACCAAACCTATTCGATCATTGGGACGTTTTTCAATAAAGTCAATGGCCATTTTTTTTGAAGCTCTCAAGCGATCAGGTTTTAAATCTTGGGCAAGCATAGAGGTAGAAATATCCATGCCAATAACAATGTCAATGCCTTCAGAAGAAACATTTTGCCATGAGCTAGAACTTTGAGGTCTTGCTAAAGCAACGATGATTGAAGCTATACCCAATAACTTTAAAATATTGGGCAAAAATCGCAAACGCGTTTTGATACTTTTAGGTACTCCACCAATTAAATTAAATTGAAGTGCAGGAGCCTTTTTGTCTAAAAAGAAATAATAAACCAAAGCCAGAATGGGTAGCAAAACCAATAACCACAAGATCCATTGATCGGCAAATGTTATGTCATGAAAATAATTAAGCATCAGCTTGCTTTTCAGTTTCTTGTTTTGTGAGTTCAATAAAACGAATAGCGTGTTCTATGGCTTGCTCATTTTCACTAGGCAAGGGCTTGATTTTAGCAAATTTAGCTAGGTCAGAAAGTGAGAGAAGATCTTTTAAAGCAGTTTTTGCTTCATTGGAGATGTTTTTTCGATCAACAGCTCTTGTAATCTCAAAGCTTGTCTGTTCTACAGCAGCAATGTAAAGACTTTGCTCGATGTAAGGGCAAACCACTTCAGTGATGGCAGAATAATAAGCTTTTTCTTTGCCTTTTTGCCAAAGCTTTTGGGCTTTGATTTTCTTAAGCTTTTCAAGGGCAGTGACATGTGCCGGAATTTCTGGAGTTTGCTCTTTCACAACAAGTGCCTTTTTAGGTCTATTTTTTAGGTAATACCAAAAGATAAAAAGTGCAATTAGCACGGCTAATCCAACCAAAATATAGGGCTTGTAAAGCACAAAATAATCCTTCAAGCTTAAAGGAGTTTCAAGAATTGGTTTAATGTCAGTAATGCCTTTTGCAGTGTCAACTTGAAAGGTTAAAACATTTAAGTTAAGTGTATCGAAAGTTAGTCTGTTCTCAGAAATACCAATTGAAAAGGGTTTAATTTGGTAAAAACCTGAATCAAAACAAGTAATGGTTATAGTTTGTTTGAGCGTTTTTATGCGAATGTCTTCTTGATTAAAACTGGTATCAATTTTTGAGTATTCAACCACTTCAATAAACTGATTTAAAGTGTCTTTTTGCTCAAACCATTCAATAGAATCTGAGGCATGACAAATAACCTGTAGTTCTAATTGAGCCTGTTGACCAATTAAAATTGTGTCATTGCTGAGCTTGCTAATTAATTGTTGGGTATTCGCACCAAAGCATAGAGAAAAGAATATGAAAAATTGAATTACTTTCATGATTTAGCGTTCTCGGCGTTTGAACAATTGAACCAAAGGTTTGACATATGATCTAGAAGTAAAGATTTCGGCACAATCCACACCAGCTTTGCGTAAATGATCATCTGTTAAGGCTTTGGCTTTTAAAAATTTAGCCTTTAGCTTTGTTTGAGCTTCTTTACTTGAAGTATCTATCCAAACCATTTTGCCAGATTCGGGATCTTCTATTTTTATAAGTCCAAGGCCAGAGAGATCAGATTCTAGCTCGTCGTTTACTCTAAGGGCAATAAGGTCGTGTTTTTTAGCGGCAATTTTTAAGGTAGATTCATAGTTTTGATCAATAAAATCTGAGATTAAAAACGCTGTGCTTCTTTTTTTAATGATACTTGAGAGGTACTTTAAAGCAATAGAGATGTCTGTTTTTTTGCCTTCAGGTTTAAAGGTAAGTAAGGTTCTGATGATTCTTAAAATATGAGACTTTCCTTTTTTTGGTACAATAAATTGCTCGATGCGATCACTAAAGAAGATCACTCCAATTTTATCGTTGTTTTGAATGGCAGAAAAGGCAATTGTAGCACACAGTTCAGTAATTAAATCTCTTTTAAGCTGCTGTTTAGAGCCTGTGTTTTCAGATCCACTTACATCGATTAAGAGCATCACGGTAAGTTCTCTTTCTTCTTCAAATACTTTTACGAAAGGTTCGTTAAACCTAGCAGTAACATTCCAATCAATCGTGCGAATCGGATCGCCATATTGATAGGCCCTTACCTCAGAAAAAGTCATGCCACTTCCTTTAAATGCAGAGTGATACTGGCCTGCAAAAATTTGATTAGACAGTCCCTTTGACTTGATCTCAATCTTGCGTATTTTTTTTAACAGTTCTTGGGTATTCAAACCTTCAAAAAATTAAGGAACTTCAACAGCATTTAAAATTCTATCAATTAGCACCTCACTGCTAATGTTTTCAGCTTCTGCTTCGTAAGTAATGCCAATTCTATGTCTTAAAACATCCTTGCAAATCGCTCTAATGTCTTCTGGAATTACATATCCTCTTCGTTGAATAAAGGCATAAGCCTTGGCTGCTAAAGCCATTGAAATACTGGCTCTAGGTGATGCGCCAAAATTAATGTAAGGCTTAATCTCTTCTAAACCATAGTCTTCAGGAGTTCTTGTTGCAAATACAATATCTACAATGTATTTTTCAATTTTTTCATCCATGTAGACTTTGCGAACAGTTTCTCTACCTTTGATTATGTCTTGTGGAGTAACCACTGCATTGGGCTTTGTAAAACCATTCACACTTAAGTTTTGTCTGATGATTAATTTTTCTTCTTCTTTTTTAGGATAATCTAAAATTACTTTCAGCATAAAACGATCAACTTGCGCTTCAGGTAAAGGGTAGGTGCCTTCTTGCTCTACAGGATTTTGCGTGGCTAAGACCAAGAAAGGCTTGGGCAGTGAAAAGGTCTGCTCCCCAATTGTCACTTGTCTTTCTTGCATGGCTTCTAAAAGAGCACTCTGAACTTTTGCAGGGGCTCTGTTGATTTCATCTGCCAAAACAAAATTTGAAAAAACAGGACCTTTCTTAATGCTAAATTCGTCTTTCTTTTGATTGTAAATCATGGTTCCGATCACATCGGCAGGCAACAGATCTGGAGTAAACTGAATTCTAGAAAAATCTGCTTTGATGGTTTCTGAAAGTGTTTTAATAGCAAGAGTTTTGGCAAGTCCCGGAACACCTTCTAATAAAATATGCCCGTTGGCTAAAAGTGCTACAAGCAAGCGCTCAGTCATGTGCTTTTGCCCGATAATCACTTTGTTCATTTCAAGATTAATCAAATCAATAAATGCACTTTCTTTTTGTATCTGTTCATTGATTGCTCTGATGTCTACTTCTTGTGAGACTACTTCACTCATGTCTTTACTTTTAATTGTTAAAATTGAGAAATCTAAATTATTAAAAAACTTAAGAGCTGTTAAAATTTGTTAATCAAATTTTCTAAACGTCGCTTTGTTTAAAATTCAGTAACTTGTATACTCAAATTTGAGTTATGAGTCAAGAAAAATCATTTAAATCAATCATCAATGATGTTGAGACTTTTCATAATGCCTTTAAAATTCAGAACAATTATAAGCCTGAATTAATAGATGAAGATCAGGCAGCGCTCAGACATCGCTTGATGCAAGAAGAACTTGATGAATATTTACAGGCTGCAAAAGACAATGATTTGATTGAAGTGGCAGATGCGTTAGGCGATCAACTTTATATTTTGTGCGGAACAATCTTAAAACATGGATTACAAGAAGTAATTGTAGAGGTCTTTAATGAAATACAGCGTAGCAATATGAGTAAATTAGGAGCCGATGGCAAGCCCATTTACAGAGAAGATGGTAAAGTGTTGAAAGGACCAAATTACTTCAAACCAAATATTGAAGCATTACTGAATAAAAACTAGTCTATTGAAAGCAAGCAGACCTACTTTTATAATGTTTTATATGTGCATGTTCTTTTGCACAAATTTTAATGCTCAAACAGCAGTTCAGTACATCAATGCCTTTATTCAAAAAAGTCATCAAATTAACCATTCAAGCTTTACTCTTGAATACAAAGAGCGCATGAATAATAAATTGAAACATTCAAAAGTGTACATTAAACTTCAAAAAAAACCTTTTAAAACTTATGTAAAGCAAGATTTCCCTAAAAAAGGTCTTGAAATCTTGTATGTCACAGAAGCAAACAACAACAAAGCTTGGGTAAATCCTGGTAGTTTTCCTTGGGTTACTTTGAGCTTGAGCCCTTTTTCAAGCTTGATGAGGGCAGAGGGACACTTTACAATTTTTGAATCTGGATTTGATTATTTTGCTCAAATTGCAAGATCTTTTTTGCAACATCAAGACCAATTAAATTTTAAGATTGTTAAAACAGTAATGATTCAAGGGCAAAAGCATTTAGAAATAGCCATTGATGTGAAGGATTATCAAATTCAAAAACATACCATTCAACATCTAACAACACTTAGAAAACTTTCTAATAAGCATAAGGTTGCAGAGTATAGGATCATTGAACTAAACCCTGAATTTTCTTCATTTTCAACTTCTTTTAAAGTAGGTGATCAGGTGCGCATACCTAATTTTTATGCTCAAAAAATGTCAATCACCTTAAATGTGAAAACCAAGCTACCTTCTAAGGTTCGAGTGTTTGACAATCAGGGCCTTTTTCAAGAGTATACTTTTTCAAATCTAAATTTAGCTCCAAACTTTTCGCTACAAGACTTTAGCTCAGAGAACAAACAATATAACTTTTAAAAAGTTAAACTGTAACTATTTTGTCTTTTTATAGTAAAAAAGCACATGCACAGATCAACGCTTTTACTGGTTTTAGTTTTTAGGTTATCGTTCCATGAATTCTATGCTCAACCTTGCACCCCCAATCCTAATTTAACATATCCTGATGGATGGGGAATTATTCCAGATGATGAAGTTGTGTTGCCTGAAGGTCAAGTGGGACAGTACTGGGAGCAAACTTTTTACTGTCATACTCCAGCTGAATATGGTGATGTCGAAGACGACTGTTTTCCTACCTGCGGATGGAACATTGATATTGTTACTCTTGACGACATACATGGATTGCCTTATGGTTTGAGTTATCAATGTAATCCGCCAAGTTGTGAATGGGATGGTAACGATGATGGATGTGTGGTGGTTTCGGGTGTTCCTCAATATCCAACATTTGGACCTCAAGGAAACAATGTAAGTTTAAAGTTAACAGGCATCATTAGCAATTGGACAGGTTCTCATGAAGGTAGTTTTTCAATGACAGGCTACAACATTATAGTCAATCCAATTCCTTGTAACATGACTCTTCAGCTACAGACTACAAATGAAAGTTATACAGGCTCTGCTGATGGAAGTGCGATTGCAAACGCGTATGACGCCAATGGCCAAGTAGCTTATCAATGGAGTAATGGCGCAGAAAACAACATAGCCATAGGTTTGACAAGCGGCACCTATACTGTTACAGTCACAGATGAGGCAAATTGTGAGTTGATAGATCAAGTAGTGATTTCTGCAGATTCAATTGTTTCAGAAAATTTATGCAATAGTTTTTCTGTTGATGCCAATATCATTAATGAAACAACTGTAGGGGCACAAGATGGAGCAATTTCTTTAAATATTTTTGGTGGTCAAGCCCCATTCACTTACACATGGAATACATCAGATACAAGTGCTAGTTTATTTGGAGTTTCTTCAGGCCTTTATATTGTAACGGTGACAGATCAAAACAACTGCCAGGTTATACTTTCTTCAGTTGTTCAAACTCAAGATACAAGTGCTTCATTTAATTGTGGTGGGTTTGACGTCTCAATTCAAAGCGTTCAACATGCTTCTAATTTAATTTCGAATGATGGCACAATTAGTGCTTCTATTCAGGGCGGAACAGCTCCTTTTCAAGTCTCTTGGAATACATCAGATACTATACTTTCTCTAGATAGTCTGCCCTCAGGGATATACACTGTATTTGTTGAAGATTCAAATGGATGTTTGGCTTCAGACACAGGAACTGTTCAGTTGATTGACAGCTCTGGGATTGCTTGTGATTTCACCATCAATTTCTTGCCTTCTCACCAGTCTGCTGATGGTTTAAACGATGGCAATGTATCTGTATCTAGTTTAGGAGGATTGGCACCTTATCAATATGAGTGGAGCTCTGGACAAATCAGTCAAAATATTTCAAACTTGAGTCCTGGAGTATATACAGTAACTTCTACTGACCAATTTGGATGTGCAATCGTAGATTCAGTCAGAATTTTGGCTTATAATGATTCTACGTGTAGTTTGAACTTGTCAATTACAGTAATTCCAGAAACTTATTTAGGTGAGAATGATGCTGTGGCTTCAGTGTTGGCTAACGGTGGACAAGGTCCTTATCAGTATCAATGGAGTTCTGGGCATCAGACTTCTACAGTATACAATTTACCATCAGATAATTACTTGGTTACTGTGACAGACCAAAATCTATGTTCTTCAACTGAAATTGTATACGTGCCTAACGGCCCTTTATCTGTGCTTGTTGACAATGAAGAGCAGTATTTCAAAGTCTTTCCGAATCCTGCAGATGAGTATGTTGATGTAACCTCACATTATCAAGAAAAAGTTGAAGTGCATCTTATGAGTTTAAATGGTAAAATTTTATGGAGCCAACTTATTAATGCTCAGGAAAACAAACGTATTTACTTTAATGAAATAAATGTAACATCAGGCGTTTATCTAATGAGTTTTAAAACTTCTGACGATTTTCTTTATAAAAAAATCATCGTACATTAACTTTGCTCTATGCAGCAAAACAGGTATTTGATTTTATGGCTTTATTCAGGCATTTTTTTGATTTTCTCAATGGTCGTTGTGGGTGGACTTACTCGTTTGACCAATTCTGGGCTTTCTATTGTTGAATGGAATTTATTTTCAGAAATCAATCCATTTAACTTAGATCAACAAGAATGGAATAGAGTTTTTGACCAATATAAGCAAACTCCAGAGTTTACTATTTTAAACAATCATTTTGATTTAACTGACTTTAAGCGCATTTTTTGGTGGGAATACATTCATAGAATGCTCGGAAGGTTCATTGGGATTGTCTTTATTGTTCCTTATTTAATTTTTACGCTTAAAAATATGATCTCAAATGCTTTACACAAGCAATTGCTTATCATTTTGGGTTTAGGGGCTTTTCAGGCTTTTTTGGGTTGGTTTATGGTAGAAAGTGGTTTTGTTGATCAGCCACATGTGAATCACTTTAGGTTAGCTGCTCACCTAACAACTGCTTTTTTGACGTGTGCATATATTTTTTGGGTTCTTTTAGGAGCCCAGTTTCCAGGTAGAACAAATAGGAGTGGTAGTTTGTTACACTTCTTT
Source organism: Flavobacteriales bacterium (assembly GCA_020631045.1). Lineage (GTDB taxonomy): Bacteria > Bacteroidota > Bacteroidia > Flavobacteriales_G > JALEGO01 > JAHDHZ01. The sequence continues at coordinate 13,649 of JAHDHZ010000042.1, forward strand.
CACTTTTTTAGCATAGTTTTTCTAATTCAAATTATTTTAGGGGCATTTGTTGCAGGTTTAGACGCAGGAAGAGTATTTAATTCATTTCCAATGATGGGAAATGATTGGATTGCTCCACAAGTTTTTGAATCAAATATTTTTTATTCTATGGCTGGGGTCCAGTTTTTACATAGAGTAAATGCATTTGTTTTGATCTTGTTTAGTTTTTTTCTTTACAAAAAGTACTCAAGTTTATTGAAAAATAAGCTGAATGTATTTTTTGTCTTGTTGGCTTTTCAAGTACTATTAGGAGTATCTACATTGATATACCATGTGCCTTTAAATTTGGCCTTAGCACACCAATGTATGGCTTTTGTAATGTTGTTATACTTGATTTATCTGAAAGATCAGCTTCTTAGAAATTAATCTTCAGACTCACCGTCTTTTTGAAGTAACTTTTGGTTTTCGGTATCTTTTAATAAAGAAACATCAGAGTGTCTAACGATATTGATTCCATTTTTTGTTTTAGTAGGCAAGTCTTTAATTTCATGCTCTTGGTTGTAGTAAGTTGTGATGTCGTAATTTTCTGGCATTACTTTATGCATAACTGACAATACATTTTTTACAGAATCTGTTTGATCTTGCTTTTTAAGCATATCACATAGATGAATAGTTGCGTTTGACATAGATGTTCTTTGTGATTCTGTCAAGTTTCTGAGGTACTCCTCATTTTCTTTATTCTGGTTAAAAAATCTAACAGCATCAGAGATCAATTTTTTCCCTGACATATTTTTTGACAATACATTCATAACTCCTTTGTAGTAAGCATAAGAATGATCCTTTTCAAATCTGTAAAGACTCCCCATAATATTGGCAGATTTTCTAAAATTTTTATTCCCTGCATAATAAGAAGCTTCTTGAACACTAGAAGTTTTAAGATCATTTAAATAACTCAAATTCTGGTTAAACATCGTTTTGCTTCTGTCTTTAAATTTAAATTTCAAGGCATATTTTAATGCATCTCTCAGTGCATCGTTATATTCTGATTCAGGATCTTCACGATGTTTTTCATAAAGTTTATGATAGCACATTGATAGATAAAGGTATACCTCAGGATCTTTTTGATATTTCGAAGACTCAGACATTTTCATAGCTTTAAAAGCGCAGTCTTCGTACTTTTCAAGATTGAATAAATCTCTTAGTTTTTCATTTTGCCCACCGTTAACTTGAGCAAAATTCAATTGAAATAAAAATACACCAATGAGTAATAGGGTTTGTTTTTTCATGTGATAATAAGTTGATTTAAAAGAGAAATTCCTTAGAATGAAGGAACTGATCTTCTCTTCTTGATTTTTCTATATCCTCTTTTCTTTTGCATTGAATATGTTAAATTTACTACACCAAAAAGATATGAGTCTTTGTCGGAGTCATCTCCTCTGATTTCTCCTGGTCTGGTTTGCCAGGTTCCGCTAACTTGATTGATAGGAGTTAAGCTAGGGTCAGCAAAATATCCTGCTACTGGCCCGTTCGCAGCTTCAATTGTGGCACGGTCAAAATAACTTCCACTAACATCATCAATATAATCAGAAAAAGTTTTTCTATATCCAAAATTCAACCCAATCTTCATTCTTCTGTTAATCATGTATTTCACTCCGAAACCAAGAGGTAATACCATGGTAATTGTTTTGTATTCGTCAGGTCCACCAGCAAGACCTTGCCCACCTGTTGACAAAGGTTGTAAATCATACCATTGCCCATCAAAATATTGAGATTTAGGAGTAAATTTAGCAATACCAATTCCTGCAAATCCCATCAATCCAAAACGGCCATTGTTGTTCCTTGCACCTTTAATCTTGTGTCTTTTACCCCAATTCTCTTTTAAAACATGGTATTCACCCAAAATAGAAAATTCTGTTATTGGTGCTTTGAAGTGTAAGTTTCTATTTTTTCTGAATGGCTCGTTTGTCAATGCATCGTTACCACTCAGTACTCCATATGAAAGACTTGCTCTAACTGAGACGTCTCTAAGTAAAAAATACCTGAAACCTAAGTTAACAACATACCTGGTTGAATTGATCTCTAAATCTTGGTAGAAATCAGAACCAATTTGATCTTTCCCCGCTAGATCCCCTAAAAAATTTGTTGGGCCAATTCCAAAAATGAGCTCTTTTCTTTGTTGTTTCCAGTAATTGCCTCTAAAAGCCCTTTGACTGTATGCAAAATCAGAGACAAAGAGACTGAGCATGAAAATGATGAGTATTCTGTTCAAAACCTATACTTTGATGCCAAAAATAATAAAAATAACAAGTGAAATAAATGAAAATCGAGAATATGTTTATAAACTTTTAATAGAATCAATGTTTATAAACTCTTTACTGAAGTATTTTTTAAACCATGTTAGCTGTCTTTTGGCGTAGTTTCTAGTATGTTGCTTAATTTTTTCTATAGCAGTTTTTTTAC
>JAHDHZ010000043.1 GCA_020631045.1 Flavobacteriales bacterium
CATCGTTGCAAGATGGTACAGGAACAGATGATCAGCAACTTTCATTAAGTGGAACAACGTTGACCCTTGAAGATGGTGGTAGTGTGAATCTATCGTCATTACAGGATGGTACTGGCAGTGATGATCAAACGATTGACGCTTTCTCATTGTCAGGCAATACGTTGAGTTTGTCATTAGAAGATGACGGGCAAGCGCCCCAGACTGTAAATTTATCATCTATTGATACAGATGACCAGCAGATTGATTTGTTTAATTTAACAGGCAGCACGCTATCAATTTCATTGCAAGATGATGGCAATGCACCTCATACTGTAGATTTAACATCAATCACTGGTTCAGATGATCAGGTAGTTGATTTGTTTGAATTACAAGGCAATACAATACGTTTATCGCTAGAGAACGATCAGCAGTCAGCCTATGAGATTGACTTGTCAGGGATTTTATCGACCAATACAGATGATCAACAATTGTCATTAAGCGGTACAACCTTAGCGCTTGAGGATGGCGGCAGTGTGAACCTCTCATCATTACAAGATGGAACAGGAACAGATGATCAGAACTTAACCTTAACAGGTACCTCTTTGAGTATTGAAGATGGTAACTCTGTTGATTTATCAGGTTTAGACACGGATACAGATGACCAGACCTTGAGTTTGACAGGAGCAACTTTGAGTATTACAGATGGTAATTCAGTGAACCTTTCATCGTTGCAAGATGGTACAGGAACAGATGATCAGCAACTTTCATTAAGTGGAACGACCTTGGCCCTTGAAGATGGAGGAAGTGTAAATCTATCGTCATTACAAGACGGCATAGGAAGTGATGATCAAACAATAGACGCTTTCTCATTGTCAGGCAATACATTGAGTTTGTCATTAGAAGGTGACGGTCAAGCGCCACAAACAGTAAATCTATCTTCAATAAATACAGATGATCAGCAAATTGATGTGTTTTCTCTTTCAGGAACAACACTAAATCTTTCGTTAGAAGATGATGGCGAAGCAACAAGAACAGTCAATCTTGCTTCATTGGCAGGTACCGATGATCAGCAGATAGATGTTTTTGAATTACAAGGTACTACGATTCGTTTATCATTAGAAAATGATCAGCAGTCTACTAGAGAAGTTGATTTAGATGGCATGTTTATTTTGAATCAAAATACAATAAATCAAAATGCAAATTTCAGAATTAATGGTACGGGTACAATATTAGGAAGTATGGGGATTGGTATCTCAAACCCTTCTCAAGAGCTTGATGTAGCAGGTACTGCAACGATTGATACGATCAATGTGAATGGGGTATACACATTACCTTCTGTTGATGGTAATGATGGTCAAGTGTTGACCACAGATGGTAATGGGAATGTTTCATGGCAAGATATAAATCCAACATCTGGGCCTGTAGTTATGAAGTTTAGAGGAGAGGATATTATGGTCTACCCTACAGATGATTTAGGTCAAAAAGAATGGGGTGGTAGTGGGACTAGTATTGCTGGTACTACAGAAGATGACGGGGCACTAAATACAAGCTTAATTGTTGCTGCACTTGGTCCTGGAGATTATGCGGCATATACATGTGATACGTTAACAGCATTTGGTTACACTGATTGGTATTTGCCAAGCCCTGAAGAAGCATTTGCTGTGTATTCTCAATATTACTTGCTGCCTGAGTTAGATTGGTGGGGGTTTAGTAATTTTTGGGTTTCTTACCAGCATCCAACTTCTAGTCCTACGACTCGTGCAGGTTCAATTAGAATGTCTAATAGTGGTGGCCAGGGTTTAGTTCATTATAATCCTAGTAGTATAAATAAGACAAATTCACTTTATTTCAGATGTGTTAGGAGAGATTAAAAAAATGACAAGTACTGTAATACCTTTTGTAATGGTTTCTTAATTAATGTTGAAAAACTGGGTCTAACCTGATTTATTTTCCAAGCCCTTCGATCTTCTAAATTTGCTTGAATGCGATTTTGAATAGAGCTATTACTCACGCCACCAGTTCTCATCTTGACAAGTACCTGTTCAATATACCGAACCTTGATCTTATGCTTATGCATAAAACGCAACATCAATTCATAGTCAGCTGAGATTTTAAATGAAGTATCGTAATAGCCATATTTCTCAAAAAGACTCTTTTGTGCATAAAAAGTAGGGTGGGCTGGCATCCATCCACTTAAAAATAAACCAGGCTTATAGTGCCTAGATTTCCAGTTTCTGACAATTTTAGATAAGCTTTCATCAGTGTAAATCAGATCTGCATAGGTGGCCTCACAATCATTTTCTTTAAATGTTCTGGCTATTTTTTCTATTGAGTGATCATCAGCAAGAACATCATCAGAATTGATGATGCCTACAACATCACCCGTAGACATTTTAATGCCTTTGTTAATGGCGTCGTACAGCCCGTTGTCTTTTTCTGAAACAATTTTTGAAATGGAGTTTTTATACTTACTTACAATCTCAAGGGTGTTGTCTTTTGAGAGTCCATCAACGACAATATATTCAATGTTGTTATAAGTTTGATTTGCAACAGATTTAAGGGTGTCTTCAATGGTTTTTGCACTATTGTAACATACCGTAATGATTGATATTTTAGGGTTGTTAATCAATGCCGCGTTCTTTGATTTTTTTTGCAGGATTTCCCGCATAAATAGAGTAGGAGTCTAAATCTTTTGATGTAAAAGAGTAAGCGCTCAAAATTGCATGAGATTTACAGGTTACTCCAGGGCCGACCATAGATTTTGCTGCGATCCAAACACCATCTTCAAGATGAATTGGTTTTGTTATTAAATCAAATGAATGTTGTTTGTAGTTATGATTCCCACATAGAAGCATTGCTCCTTGTGACAAGCAACAATTTTTACCAATGTGAACCTTAGAAAGATTATCGATCCAGACGCCTTCTCCAATCCAAGAGTGTGCGCCTATGGTAAGGTTTTTAGGGTATTTGATGTTTACCTTGGGTTTAATAACTACTCCCGTTTCTATTTGTGCACCAAAGCATTTTAATAAAAGTATTTTCAGGTTGTTGAATGGGAAAAATGCAGTGTTAAATACTATGGCATTGCAAACATACCATAGGGCTCTTGTTATTCTGTTTCCAGGTGGTTGATACCAATCGTTGTTGTATGTAGAGAGTTTGGTTTGCAAAGTTTAGGCGAATTTAATAAAAAAAAGCCCCTTAAAATTAAGAGGCTTTTGATCTTGTTTAACCAGCTTGTTGCTTATTCTTTTCCACCATCAAGTTTATCTTGATAAGTTTTTAATTCAGACCACTTGCCTTTGTTGGCCATGTCAGCTTGTTTAGGCCATGTAGTAGGATTGTGCATTTGATATCTTGGTCCTGCAGCGTCAAGTAAGCTTTTTAGTTTAGAGGCTGATGTTGCAGCAAGCTGTGCCCAAGTTTTAATGCCACCATCATTGAAAATTCCTTCGATTTTAGGGCCAATTCCCTCGACAATCTTTAAGTCATTTTCTTTGATTTTTTTGCCAAAAGTGGCTTTTGCAGCGGAAGCATCAAAGTTAGAGGTATTTGAAACAGGTTTGCTTACGGCTTTTTGAATTACTGGAGCAGTTTTCTTTTTTGAGTTTTCACAGTCTTTAAGTCTTCTTTTTAAGTCGTCAATTTCTGTTTGCAGAGCTGCAATACGAACGCCTCTGAATATCCATCCGAGAATAAATCCTAGTAACGCTGCAATTACAAGGGCAATAAGCATAAATCCAAAATCGGCAGCAAATCTTTCTGAAAGTGTCATGTTTGTGTGTTTAAAGTTTAAAAGTAAATAGGTTATTTTATTCAGTTATTCTAATTTCTACTCTTCTGTTTTGAGCTTTTCCTTCTTCAGTACTGTTGTCTGCTGTAGGAACATCTGGGCCTTTGCCTTCAGTATCGATGATGTCTGCTGAAATTCCGTGAGCAACAAGGTTGGTTTTTACATCTTCTGCTCTTTGCTTAGAAAGCGCAATGTTAGCCAATCTATCTCCTGTTGCATCTGTGTGGCCTACTAACAAAATTCTTTCTGTGTGAGTTTCTTGTTTGAAGTACTCTTCAAGATTAGTCATATATGTAGTTATTTCATCTGTCATTTCTAAGTCGTTTGACCCCGAAATGAAATGCACTGCTGTCCCGCTTACTAAAAGTTCTTTTGCCTTTAATTCATTTTGATTGAAGCTAAAGTTAATGGCTCCGTACACTTTGTTTTTGTTTATGATAAGTTGATTGTCAAGCTCTGCACTTGTTGTAATTAAACTGTCAATACCACCTTTGCTAACCAAAAGAGTCTTGATTTTTTCAGCCCTAGCAAGCCCTATTTGCTCAGATTCTTCAGAGGTGTAAAGGCCAGTAATATTAGTGGTTCTTAGGCCAGATGATAGATGGCTCGAAAGTTTATTGAATTCTAATGCAGTTGAATTAGGGATGTTTTCTGTGTCGGTATTTAAATCAAATGTGAAATTTTCATTCATTTGAAGGTTTAAAGATCCATCAGAAAGGCTATAGTTTGGAGTGTTAAAAGCAACTTCTTTTTTGTTGCACCCACAATTATCTCTAATGATACAAGCATACCAAAATGAGCAGCCTAAAATCCACCCAATAAGTAAAAATAAAATAAAACCTTTTTTCATTTTTGTTTGTTTTCACTGCAAGTTTAACAAAAATAAATTAGAATTATTTTAAATTATGGTTAACCTAAGGTTTTGATCAATAAGTAGATATATAAACTATGCGAATATACGTTCTTGTATTTTTAGAGCGATCTGAATGGCGTTGGTTGCAGCACCTTTTCTTAAATTGTCAGCGACAATCCACAAATTTAAGCCGTTTTTGACTGAGGGGTCTTTGCGAATTCTTCCGACCAATACATCATTTTTGTGGTGTGCTAGCTTTGGAGTAGGGTAATTGAAATTTTTATTGTCATTCATGACTTTTACGCCTTTGGTGATCTCTAATTGTTGAATGACATCATCTATTTCAAAAGAATTTTTAAATTCAATATTAACCGCTTCGCTATGTCCTCCAATTACAGGTATTCTAACTACTGTAGCTGTGATTTGAATGCTTTGATCATTAAATATTTTTCGGGTTTCATTGATCAGCTTTACCTCTTCTGTCGTGTATCCATCTTCTAGAAAATCTCCGCCATGCGCAAAGCAATTTAAATCTATTGGGTGAGCATATACTTTTTCTGTTGCTCTGTTTTCACGTTCTGCATAGAGCTGGTCAAGCGCTTTTTTGCCTGTTCCGCTTACCGATTGGTATGTTGAGATTACTAGACGCTTAATTTGAAATTTTTTATGCAAATCTGCCAATGCTACAACCATTTGAATTGTAGAGCAATTTGGGTTTGCAATGATTTTTCTTTTTGCGAAAATTTGATCTGCATTGATTTCGGGCACCACTAGTGCAATGTCTTTTTGCATGCGAAAAGCAGAAGAATTGTCAATTACATAACAATTTTGGGCTTCAAATTTTTCTGCCCACTCTAGAGATGTGGCACTGCCTGCCGAGAAAATAGCAATATTGGGTTTTTGTTCAAGTGCATGAGCAATGCTCACAACTTTATGAGCAGATCTTTTAACTTTGATTTCTTTGCCCACTGAACGCTCAGAAGCAGCTAAAATAAGAGTGTCGTATTGAAAGTTAAATTCTTGTAATACTTCTAGAACGACCGATCCAACAAGTCCTGTGGCTCCAATAATTGCAAGTCTCATACCTTTAAAGGTATGATTTTTTCATGAGGGCTTTAAATAACTTCATCAACAAAAGCTAGTTATAGCCCCCAAGGCTAAATACTTTTAGCTAAATTTGATGGTGATGAAAAAAATTCTAATTACTGGTGGAGCAGGCTTTATTGGCTCGCACGTAGTACGTTTGTTTGTAAGTAAGTACTCTGACTATCAGATATTTAATTTAGATGCGTTAACCTACGCTGGCAATCTTGAGAATTTAAAAGACGTACAAGATGCTGAAAATTATCATTTTTTAAAAGCTGATATCACAGATGATCAACAGATCGATCAATTGTTTGTGAAACACCAGTTTGATGCAGTGATTCATTTAGCAGCAGAATCACATGTAGATCGCTCGATTTCTGACCCTTTGAGTTTTGTGAAAACCAATATTATAGGCACTGTGAACTTGTTGCAAGCTGCAAAAAAGCATTGGGGTAAAGATGTTGAAGGTAAAAGGTTTTATCATGTTTCTACCGATGAGGTATATGGTTCGTTGGGTGAAGAAGGCTTCTTTGTAGAGACGACAAGCTATGATCCTAAAAGTCCTTATTCTGCATCAAAAGCTGCTTCTGACCATTTGGTAAGAGCGTATGCCAATACTTATGATTTACCAGTTGTATTGAGTAATTGCTCAAATAATTATGGGCCAAATCAATTTCCTGAAAAATTAATTCCCCTTTGTATCAATAACATCAAAAATGAAAAACCCTTGCCTATTTATGGAGAAGGCTTAAACATTAGAGATTGGTTGTATGTAGAAGATCATGCTAGGGCGATTGATTTAGTATTTCACAAGGGTAAGCTTTCTCAGACTTACAATATTGGGGGGCACAATGAATGGACAAACATTGATTTAGTTAAGGTGTTGTGCGATGTTGTTGACAAGCAACTAGGTCGAGCTACAGGAACTGCCCAAAAGCTGATTACTTTTGTGAAAGATCGAGCAGGCCATGACATGCGTTATGCAATTGATGCTTCAAAAATTCAAAATGAGTTAGGCTTTAAACCCTCTCTTCAGTTTGAGCAAGGCATAGAAAAAACTGTTAAGTGGTATTTAGAAAATCAAGATTGGCTAGATAATATTACTTCTGGCAATTACCAGCATTATTACGATGCACAATATAAGAGCAGATGAAAATAAGACTTGTCATCTCCCTGCTATTTTCTGTGCTTATTGCCCATGGACAATTTACCGATGATTTTTCAGACGGAAATTTTTCAACCGCGCCCAACTGGGCATCGTTAGAAGCTTCTAATTTTGAGGTACTCTTAGAAGAGTTGCATCTCAATGCCCCAGCTGTTGCTGATATCTCTCACTTGGCGACGGCCTCTCAGGCGATTGATGATGCTATTTGGCAATTTGATGTACGCTTAGATTTTAACCCTTCTGGCTCAAACTTTGCAAAAATTTACTTAGTGGCTGATCAACCTGATTTAGAAGCAGATGTTGAGGGATATTTTGTTATGGTTGGAGGATCTACAGATGAGGTTTCATTATATAAGCAATCTGGTAGTAATGAAACTGAGATTATTGATGGAGTAGATGATGTGGTGGATGTGTCTGATGTGCACATTACTGTGAAAGTGCAGCGAGATGCCTTGGGCGTTTGGCAATTATTTGTGGATGCAGATGCTGGGGCTGATGATTTTCAATTGCAAGGTAATATCACAGATAATAGTGTACAGACCTCTAGTTTTTTTGGAGTAAGCTGTGTGTATACCCAAAGTAGATCAGATAAATTTTATTTTGATAATTTTCAAGTTTCAGGCAATCCTGGAGAGCTAGTGCCTATTGGCAACACGGCGTTTGGTTCTTTGCTCTTTAATGAGGTCATGGCTGACCCATCGCCCGTTGTAGGCCTGCCTGAAGTAGAGTACTTAGAGCTCTACAACAATACGGTTTCTAATTTACAACTCTCAGATTTTACTTTGGTGAATACCAATACAGAGAAGACTTTACCCAGTTTTGTGATGCCTGCTAACTCTTATATTCTCGTGTGCGATGAAGATGATGTAGCACAGATGAGTGGATTTGGTGCCGTGGTTGGAATTGCTGGTTTTTCAGCGCTTTCAAATTCTGGAGACAGTCTTACCCTTATAAATCAAAGTGGTGCGTTGATTGATGTGTTGGTATATGAAGATGATTGGCATGAAAATACTGATAAAAAAGCGGGTGGATGGTCATTAGAAAGGATTAATCCACAGACTTTTTGTAGTGCTTCTAGTTTTTGGCGTTCTTCTCAAGATGGGCAAGGTGGTACGCCAGGGACTGAAAATTCTGTGTTTGATCTTTCAAGTTTGCCTGGAGGAGTGTTTGTGAGCTCAGCACAAATTGTTTCTTCTAATGAGGTTGAGGTGGAGTTTTCAGATGTGGTGTTTTTACAAAATTCAACCCAAATTTTCATTGATCAAAACCAAGTAAGCACTTATGATCTTGATTTGAATACTTTAGCAGTTACAGTGCCTTTTAATTTTCAAGTTGGAGAGATATACACGCTAGAATTGATAGATTTTAAAGATTGTGTACTAGATGACTTTAGTGCTCAAGAAATCCAACTGGCTATCGGAGAGCAAGCTCAGCAAGGAGATCTTATCATCAATGAAGTATTGTTTAATCCAATAGCAGATGGGGTGGATTTTGTTGAAATCTACAACCGATCAGATAAGAATATAAACTTATCAGGACTGATGATTGCAAAAGAACAGAATGGAGTGCCTTCAGATCCACATTCAATAGGTGCGAATACAACAATTTTAAAAAATGATTACTTGGCTTTTTCTATTGCATCTGCCAAAGTGCTTGATCAATACCCCTTGGCAAAGGCGATAAACTTAATAGAGCTCAATGATATGCCTGCCTTTAATAATGATCAAGGTGTTGTGTTGTTGATGGATACGGCTGAAAATATATATGATAGACTGGCATATGATGAACAGATGCACTTTGAGCTTTTGCCCGACAATGAAGGATTTTCTTTAGAACGTATCTCGCCTCAGATAGCATCTGCAGAGCAGAGCAACTGGCAGAGTGCTTCTGATAATGTAGGCGGAGCTACACCTGGCTATCAAAACTCACAATATTCAACTCAAATGAGCTCGAGTTTTGAACTAAATTTCACTTCTGCTATTCTGTCACCAGATGCAGATGGTATTGATGATGTATTAGAAATAAATTACAACATTGATGGCAGTGGATTTGTAGCAAACATGATGATTTATGATTTACAAGGCAATCAAATTCAGCAAATTTTGAACAATCAATTAATGGCTTCTGAAGGTACAGTTCTATGGGATCCAGCTAAAGAAACTAGCGCTAATTTACCAGTTGGCACTTATGTGTTATATGCAGAATTTTTTGATTTGCAAGCGCAAGTAAAAAGCTATAAATTGCCTTTTGCGGTATTGTGCCGATAATTATTGAAAATATGTTCTTGGGGTCAGGTTCGACTCATAAATTTGATCGCCTGTTTCAAAGTCAAGATCAATTCCCGTAGACAAAGATTGCATGATAATATCAATTTCTTGATGCTCTTGGTTCATAACGGTATTTGAAATTATATCCCCACTACAATCATATAAATGAATATGAATGTTTGATGCATTGCCTCGCAACATTTTGGTAGTGAAGTAATAAAGATTGCCATTTATGCTTTTTACAGCGAAAGCTTGTACCACAAACTCTGTTCTTTCAAATGCAGGAAGATTTAGTTGTTGATTGATTTGGTTGCTCAACCAGTTTTGTTGATCCAAATCAAAAGAAGTACTTTCTGTACATAGGCTATTATCAAAGCCTTCTGTATTACACCCTTCACTAGAGATGAATAGATTAAATATGAGTAAACCCGCTACAATGTTAAAACCTAGCTTTTTCATCTTTTTTTATGTGAAGTTAGGGGGTTTCGCTATTCAAGTCAAGTTACTTTTTCCTTTCTTTTAAGCGTTTAGCTTCTTTAAGAGCTTTAAAAATCATCCATTCTACTTGACCATTCACACTTCTGAATTCATCAGCAGCCCATTTTTCAATGAGCTTAAATGTTTCTGGGTCAATGCGCAGAACGAATGATTTTTTTTTACTCATGTTTTAAGCGTGTAAGGTGCCAGTGTTAATTACAGGTGTTGCCTCTTTGTCTCCACATAACACAACCATTAAATTACTGACCATAGAAGCTTTTTTATCTTCATCAAATTCAACAATGTTTTCTTCACTTATTTTCTTCAAGGCATCTTCTACCATACCTACAGCACCTTCTACAATTTTTTTACGTGCAGCAACAATTGCGACGGCTTGTTGTCTTTTAAGCATTGAATTAGCAATCTCAGGGGCATATGCCAAATAACCAATTCGAGCCTCAAGTACTTTAATACCTGCTATAGACAGTCGATCGGTTAACTCATTTTCTAGGGCAACATTTACTTCGTCTAAACCAGAGCGTAGCGTTATTTCTTTCGGATTGTCAAAGTTGTCATAAGAGTATGATCCGGCTAGTTTTCTAACAGCAGCATCTGTCTGTACACGAACAAATTCTTCGTATTTGTCAACATCAAAAGCTGCTTTGTAGGTGTCTGAAACTTTCCATACTAAAATGACATTGATTAAAATAGGGTTGCCTATTTTGTCATTTACTTTTACTCGCTCACTATCAAAGTTTCGAGCCCTGAGTGAGATGTTTTTTTTGCTGTAAAAAGGGTTGGCCCAAAAAAAGCCATTGTCTTTTACGGTGCCTATGTATGATCCGAAAAGGGTAAGTACTTTAGAGCCGTTCGGATTGACGATAAAAAAACCTGCCAAGATGAAGGCTAAAGGCAATACGGTGATAAAAAATAGTGGGTTTTTATAGTTTAATAGCCCATAAATTAAAATTCCGACCAAAGTAAATGCGATGACTACAAAGAGATATCCATTTAAAGGTGTTGTTGTTTTTTCATTTTTCATAATAGTATCATTTTGATATCACAATGATAAATACAAAAAGTTAAATCGCCAAATTTTATTTCGCTTTAAAAATAACATTTGACATCAAATACTTTGTTTGTGAACTTTACAGAGTGAGAAACTTGATGTTTTTAATATTTCTATTCGTTACGACCTCTGCTTTTGGTCAAAATTTACTGGTTGAAGGTCAAAATGTATTAGGCATACAAAGAGGTATGTCGGTTGATTTTTTAGATGCTTATAAACATGAGTTTGAAATCAAAGAAAGAAGCTACAATAGAGAAGATGGTGTTCACAAAGAATATGCCTTTTTTTATAAGCAAGATCTTACAAAAAAGATTTTTGACGTATTTGCAGAGTGTGATCAATCTGGCTCTTGCGAGGTAATAAAGATTGTTTTGAGAGCTTCTGAATTTATGACAAAAAGAGGTATTCAAATAGGTAGTACTCTTCAAGATGTTGTTTTGGCTTACAAACAATTTAAAATTGAAATTATTGATCAAGGAATTGTTCTTTTACCCATGAAAGATCAAGATGTGGCTTTTGTTTTAGAGGCAACTTCTCTTGAGCCTAAAGAGGAGTACTTTTTTACAGATATTCCGCTAGCAACAAAAATTTCTTGTATTCATATTTTTTAAAAAGTGACCAATAAAGACATTTCTAATAGTTTAAAGCTTCTTGGTAAATTAAAAGAAGTACACGGAGAAAATGCTTTTAAAACAAAGGCGTATGCTTCAGCATCATTTCAAGTTTCAAAGTTAACCAGGCCACTTGTAGAGATGACTGACCAAGAAATCACTTCTCTAACAGTATTTGGTAAATCAATAGCAAATAAGATTATACAGGCTATTCAAGTAGGTACTTTTGAAGAGTTAGATCAGTATGTTCTTGCAACTCCAACAGGAGTGCTAGACCTTTTAGAGCTTAAGGGCTTAGGAGCTTCTAAAGTCAAAGTCTTGTGGAGAGAGCATCGTGTTGATGAGCTTTCAAAACTTGAGCAGTTATGTTTAAAAAATGAACTCTCTAAATTTAAGGGCTTTGCAGAAAAGACTCAGCAAAGCATTTTACAAGCCATTGCGTTTAAAAAGAAAAATCAAGGAAAGTTATTATTCGCACAAGCAGAGTTGTATGCTCAGCAAATAATAAGCGTTTTGAAAGATGATTTTGCAATTTCGATGCGTTTAACTGGTGCAATGGCAAGAAAAGATCAAGTAATTGATTGTATAGAATTACTCACTTGTGAAAGTTTAAGCCAGCAGGCTAGAGATTATATCGTTCGCTTTCAACAACAATTAGAAGTTAAACTTTTAGTTGATCAGGTATTGAGTGACCAAATTGATTATGAGTGCTTTGTTAGAACTTGTTCTAAAGAACATCTCAGTGCTTTAAACATCGATAAGAAAAGTTTTGATTTAGAGAATGTATATCAAAAAAATAACTTGCCTTTTATCATTCCTGAGATGAGAAATAATCCAGAGGCTTTTGATTGGGCTAGACATTATACAGAAGATGAAATTGTAAATTATTCAGATCTGAAAGGAGCACTGCATAACCACTCTACTTTCAGTGATGGCGCTCATACAATTGAGCAAATGGCTCAAGGTTGTAAAGACTTAGGTTTAGAGTATTTTGGTATAGCAGATCATTCTAAAACAGCAGTGTATGCAAATGGTTTGTCAGAGCAACGTTTAAAAGATCAATTTGATCAGATTGATCAGATTAATCAAAAAGGTGATCTTGTTTATGTATTAAAAGGCATTGAGTCAGATATCTTATCTGATGGGTCTTTAGATTACGATGATGGAATTTTAGATCAATTTGAATATGTTGTAGCTTCTGTTCATCAGGGTTTAAATATGAATGAGCAAAGGGCAACAAGCAGGTTGATTAAAGCAATTGAGCATCCAAGCACTAGCATTTTAGGGCACCTTTCAGGACGTTTATTGCTCAAAAGAAAATCATATCCTCTAGATTATGATAAAGTTGTTGACGCTTGCATAGCAAACCAGGTTGCTATTGAAATCAATGCAAATCCTTGGCGTTTAGATATCGATTGGATGTATATTTACAAAGCCATGCAAAAAGGCGCTTTCTTTTCAATCAACCCTGATGCCCATAAAATAGAAGGGTTGCCTGACATGAAGTATGGTGTTTATTCTGCTAGAAAAGCAGGCTTATTAAAAGAAAGAGTAATCAACACCTTTGACTTAAGCAAACTGAAAAATTTTTTTCAAAAAAAAGGCTTCAACACATTGTGATGAAGCCTTTTTTAATTCCTTTGACTTTATAACTATTGAATGGCAATCTTGTTGCTGTGGGTAATGTTTCCATTTTGATCAACAGTAACAATGTAGATGCCATTGTTTAGATTAAGATCGTAAGCTGCCTTAATAACAGAGTTTTGATACACAACTTGTCCTGCAAGATTGTATAAAGAAACTCTCCCGTTGTTATTGTTTACAACAAGTTGATTATTGTAGTAAGCAGTAGTTATTTGCTTGTTGTTTGTGAGTTCTAAGCCTGTAGACATTGATGAACTTACAGTATATTCAAAGCAATATTGGTCGTTTGAAGGATTTGCGTCTGTTCCTGTAACTAAGTCAGTTCTAAAACACAAAGTCACTTGTTGACCTTGAAATGAACCCAATAAAGGCCCTAAATCAACAGCTGGAGAAATCGCTCCTAAGGCTACTCCAGAAGGAATCGTCTGTCCGACAGGTAATGTTAACACAAATGCACTGTCAACAGTTACTCCACCTGCAGTAACTGAGCCAATAAGATTAAGAGTATCGCCAATTACAAGAGAATCCCCGAAATTGCCAATTGCAATAATTAATGAGTCATTAAAATCGTAAGGGAGTTCTTGAGTTGTATCAGGATTAATAATTCCTACAACAGCAACATCATATTGAGCGAAGGCAGCTGCAGAAAAACAAAGTGAAATAAATAAAGTGTAAAATCTTTTCATAATAAAATTGATTTAAGTTTGATTAAAATTTGAATTGGAGCTAAAATTAATAAAAAAAAAATGATCAGCAATAGTTTAACTGTCTGACTGTCTGACTGTCTGATGATACTTGATTTAGTTGTAATAAAAAAGCACTTACTTTAACGTAAGTGCTTTTTTGTTTTTTAGTCCTAAAACTAGCGGTCTTTATTGAACACTGATTTTATTGTTGTGAATGATTTTACCTTCTAGCTCTATATTTAAGATATAAATACCTTTTTTAAGATTTATGTCATAAGCAGACTTAATGGTGTTTTCTTGATATATTTTCTGTCCCATTAAGTTATACAATGAAGGTGATCCTTGATTGTTCTTTATGTTTAATTGTTGGTTGTAGTATGCAGATTCAATTGCTTTTTTGATAGGCCCGTCTACTGAAGTCATAGAGCTAACCGTATAAGTATAACAAAGTTTGTTGTTTGTTGAATCGCTGTCTGTAAAAGATGTTTGTGAAATCTCACAACAGATTGTAACTTGTTGCCCTTGAAAATTTGACAATAAACTGCTTAAATCTAATAAGTCAGAGGTGAAAAGAAGCGGTGCTCCTGATGGTACTGTTTGTCCTGTTTGAAGCTGATAAGGGAAGCTAGCAATTTGTGATCCATTGTGTGTTAAGGTGAATTCTATGTTAAGTGCTTGTTGAGGTGCCAGTGGATCTTCAAAATTGTTTCCAAAAAATACAATTGTGTCATAAAAATTATAAGGTAATTCTTGAGTCGTATCAGGATTTAGAATGCCTACTAACCCAAGGTCAGTTGATCCTGTTGTGGGTGGGGCTGTAATACTGAATGTTTTGCAAAGTTGATTGTTTGCAAGATTTATATCTATCAGATTTGGGAGAGATGCAGTGAAACAAAACTCATAATTTTGTCCTTGAAAATTTGATAAAATTGAATACCAATCTACAAGCGAGGGAATAATTGCCGTGGTAGAAGAAGCAAAAGAATCTGGAAGAACAAGAGATCCAAGTGAAAGGTTTTGTACTTGATTGTTGATTTCAAAAGAAAAAATAATCTCAATGGTATTTCCGGCAGCAATTGTAGAACCAAAATTTGTGATTTCTAGCATGATCGTATCTGCATAATTAGAAGGGAGTGATTGTGCAAGAGAATCGCCAACAGGATAAAAGTCAGTCATTGCAATATCATACTGTTGAGCATTTAACGTGGTAAAAGCTAGTAAAAGTGCACTTGCTAAAGTGTATAGTTTTTTCATGTTTTGTGTGGTTAAGTTATAAGAATTAAAACGCTAATCTAATTAAAAATTAGAACTTTACAAATTGGCTTACTTTGAGTAAGGTAAAGGTGATCAGACCGTTAATGAGTAGTATCTCAAATCCAATTTTATATCCAGAAAGCCATATACTTGAATTGCTTTGAATGATGTAACTCAAAATAGGCGCAGTGATACAAATGATGGGAACAAGCCTGTTGTTTGGTTTTGAAGAGTCAAGCAATGCTAAGCTGAATAATCCCAAAATAGGCCCGTATGTATAGCCAGCAACTTTAAAAAGTTCAGTAATGACACTTTCATTGTTGA
>JAHDHZ010000044.1 GCA_020631045.1 Flavobacteriales bacterium
CTCCTGTGACTTATGCTTGGTCTCCGAATCAATATGTTGAGAACAATGATACTACTGTATCTAATCCAAAAGTTGCTCCACCAGCGAGTATGGATTATGTCTTATATGTTGAAGATGCTTTGGGTTGTTCTGATATTGACAGTGTGTATGTAAGAGTTAAGCCAGGACCAATGGCCGATGCTTTTGCAGGAACGAACGAAGCATGTATTGCTAGTGACGTTATTTTAGGAGGTGATCCTACAGCAATTGGCGGAGATGCACCATTTACTTATCAATGGACCACACTTCCTGGATCGGCTTCAGTTCCTGTCTTTAGTGATGCGAATGCTTCAAATCCAGTGGTTTCAAATATTTTTGATTCTGTTACTATTGAGGTAATGGTCACTGATGCTGAAGGATGTTCAGATCTTGATTCAGTTGTTCTGTTCTACTCATTTAAAGCAGTTCAGGCAGATGCAGGTCCTGATACTTTATGTACCATCAATGCAGCTCCAGTAGTATTGGGTAATGGCCCAGACTCGACGATTATGCAAGGTACGCCTGGATTCAACACCTGGACATGGACACCTCCAACTCAGTTGAATAATTCGTCATTATTGACGCCTACATCATTCTTTGGTAATGATTCTATACCAGATTTTATTACTTATACTCTAACTGCTGTTGATACGAATGGATGTATTTCTACTGATCAAGTTGTTGTGGCCTCTTATCCGTTGAATGTTGATTTTGAGCCTGTGCTTGAGAGTGAGATCATTCCGACAGATGTAGAGTTTACCAACCTTTCTCAATTTGCAAATGTGTATGAATGGGATTTTGGTGATAGTACAGAGATCTCAACAGAATTTGAGCCTACTCATTTTTATACTGTGGGCGGAGAAATTACAATTACTCTGATTGGCTATACTGATGAAACAAAAGTTTGTGCAGATACAGCTAAAAAGACGATTGTGCTCTATCCACCATCTGAAGTAACCATTCCGAATGTGTTTACGCCAAACGGTGATGAGAAAAATGATCGTTTTAAGATTCAAGCCATTGGTATGGATGAGTTTAATGTAACCATTTACAACAGATGGGGTGTGAAACTCTATGAATTTGATGAATTAGACAATGAAGGCCTTCAAGGTGGCTGGGATGGATTGCTCAATAGTGATCGTAGAGCGCCTGAAGGAACTTACTACTACATCTTTGTAGGAACGGGTATTGACAACAAAGAATACCGTTTACATGGTTACTTGCATTTATTTTACAGTGACCAACAGTAAAACTCTAAGGTCTTGAAAGAAGAAAGCCTCTGAGAAATTCAAACACTCAGGGGCTTTTTTTATAGCTTTGCAAAAAAATATTTATGGGATTAAAGTGTGGAATTGTAGGCTTACCGAATGTCGGGAAATCTACTTTATTTAACTGTCTGAGTAACGCCAAAGCGCAATCGGCAAACTTTCCGTTTTGTACCATCGAGCCCAATGTAGGCATGATCACAGTACCTGATGATCGCTTAACAAAATTAGAAGGTCTTGTAAACCCTGAAAAAGTAGTGCCTACGGTTATTGAAATAGTAGATATTGCCGGACTTGTAAAAGGTGCTAGCAAAGGAGAAGGCCTAGGCAATAAGTTTTTAGCCAATATCAGAGAGACCGATGCGATTATTCATGTATTGCGTTGTTTTGATGACGATAACATTGTACATGTACACGGCAAGGTTGACCCTATTTCTGATAAAGAGGTGATTGATTTTGAATTGCAATTAAAAGACTTAGAGACCGTTGAATCTGCTTTGGGTAAAGTTTCTCGTGCTGCCAAATCAGGAGACAAGGCAGCAATGGCAGAAATGCAAGCGCTAGAGGCTTGCAAGGCGCATTTAGAAAAGGGTCTGTCAATTCGTTCACTTGATTTAGATGAAAAAGCTGCTGAGATTGTTCAAAAGCTATTTTTATTGACTTCGAAGCCAGTGTTGTATTTATGTAATGTTGATGAGAGCTCTGCAAGCAATGGTAATGCATTGACCCAGAAAGTTCAAGAAATGGCTAAGAGTGAAGCAGCAGAAGTCTTAGTTGTTTGTGCAGCACTTGAAGCAGATATTGCCTCATTAGATACCTTTGAAGAACGTCAATTATTTTTAGATGACGCAGGTTTAACTGAGCCTGGTGTAAATAAATTGATCAAGGCAGCCTACCAACTTTTAAATCTTTCTACCTACTTCACAGCAGGCGTACAAGAAGTTAGAGCTTGGACTATTCCAATTGGAGCAAAAGCTCCTCAAGCGGCAGGTGTCATTCATACTGATTTTGAAAAGGGCTTTATCAAAGCAGAGGTGATTAAATATGATGATTTTGTGTCTTTAGGGTCAGAACAAGCGTGTAAAGAGCAAGGAAAAATGCGCATGGAAGGCAAAGAATATGTAGTTGAAGATGGTGATGTGATGCACTTTAAGTTTAATGTGTAACCTGCTTCAAGAAATAAACATTCTGCAATAATTATCAACAAAAAAGTGGCTTAAGCCCCCGTTGATGCTAGAGATTCGCCATTTTTTTTATATTTACTGATCTATGGCCAAACAAGAAGTCGCCTATACTGAAGACAATATACGTTCGCTAGATTGGAAAGACCACATTCGGTTTCGCCCTGGCATGTATATTGGAAAGCTTGGCGATGGATCGACGCCTGATGATGGTATTTATATTCTCTTAAAAGAAGTCTTAGACAACTGTATTGATGAGTATGTGATGGGCTATGGAAAGACCATTGACATTTCAATAAAAGACAATACAGTAAAGGTTCGTGATTATGGACGGGGTATTCCGCTTGGTAAAGTGGTAGATGTCGTCTCAAAAATCAATACTGGCGCTAAGTATGATTCTAAGGCATTTAAAAAATCGGTAGGATTAAATGGTGTAGGAACAAAAGCGGTGAACGCGCTTTCTTCTTTTTTTAGAGTCGAGGCTTTTCGTGATAATGAGTCAAAAGCCGCTGAGTTTTCTAAAGGTGTAATTACCCAAGACCCTGATAGAGAAACAACCTCGAAACGAAGAGGAACCATGGTAAGCTACATTCCAGATACTGAGGTTTTTGGATCGTATCAGCATAGGTTGAATTATATCGAGAAAATGCTTTGGAATTATGCGTACTTGAATCCAGGGCTGACCATTAATTTTAACGGTCAAAAGTTTGTTTCGGAAAAAGGGCTTTTTGATTTATTAGAGAGTAAAATTTCTGAGGAGATTCGGTATCCGATTATTCACTTGAAGGGTGAAGACATTGAGGTGGCCATTACGCATGGCAGTGGCTATGGCGAAGATTACTATTCTTTTGTCAACGGTCAGCACACCACGCAAGGTGGAACGCACCAAGGAGCATTTAGAGAGGCGGTAGCAAAAGTCATCAAAGAGTTTTATGGCAAAGATTACGACGCGAAAGACGTCAGAACCTCGATCATAGCAGCTGTGAGTGTTAAGGTGATGGAGCCTGTGTTTGAATCACAAACTAAAACAAAACTGGGGTCAAATGAGGTAGAACCGGGTGGTAAGAGCATGCGCGCCTTTGTCTTAGATTTTTTAAAGACAGAGCTTGATAATTATCTGCATAAAAATCCTGATACCGCAGAGGCACTTCAGAAAAAAATCTTGCAAGCAGAGCGTGAACGTAAAGAGCTTTCAGGCATTCGGAAATTGGCCAAAGAGCGTGCTAAAACAGCAAGTCTGCACAATAAAAAGTTAAGAGATTGCCGTGTACATTACAACAATGAAAAAAATGAGCGACATTTAGAAACTACGCTTTTTATTACCGAAGGAGACTCTGCATCGGGCTCAATTACAAAGTCAAGAGATCCTAACACCCAAGCAGTGTTTTCTTTAAAAGGAAAGCCTTTAAATTGCTATGGTTTGACCAAAAAGGTAGTGTATGAAAACGAAGAGTTCAACTTGTTGCAAGCTGCCTTGAACATTGAAGAAAGCCTAGAAGATTTACGCTATAACAATGTAGTAATTGCAACAGATGCCGATGTTGATGGTATGCACATTCGCTTGTTGTTGATTACCTTCTTTTTGCAGTTTTTTCCGGATTTGGTGAAAAATGGGCATTTGTACATTTTAGAGACTCCACTTTTTAGGGTGCGCAATAAAAAAGAGACCAAGTACTGTTACTCTGATCAAGAGCGTTTGGCGGCAATCGATGCATTGGGCAAGAATCCTGAAATTACTCGATTTAAGGGATTGGGGGAGATCTCTCCTGAAGAATTCAAACATTTTATTGGTGCCGATATAAGATTGAACCCTGTGATGATTGGCAAAGACCAGACCATTGAAGAATTGTTGAGTTTTTATATGGGTAAGAATACGCCAGATAGACAAGCCTTTATTATTGATAATTTGGTGGTAGAGAATAACGACTTTAATTAATGTCAGAAGATCAAATAGATAACAACGAAGAAAGAGACGAGGAGTTTTCTGGAGGCCAAGAAAATCAACATGATGGTTTGCAAGACAACATCATTCCGATTTCGGGCATGTATAAAGAGTACTTCTTAGATTATGCCTCTTATGTGATCTTAGAGCGTGCGGTGCCGGTATTGAATGATGGATTAAAGCCTGTGCAACGCAGAATTTTACATTCAATGCGCGAGCTAGAAGATGGGCGTTACAATAAGGTAGCCAATGTGATTGGTAACACCATGAAGTACCACCCCCATGGTGATGCCTCGATTGGCGATGCCATGGTGCAAATAGGGCAAAAAGATTTGTTGATAGACACCCAAGGAAACTGGGGGAATATTTTTACAGGTGATCGTTCTGCAGCGCCTCGTTATATTGAAGCCAGACTCTCAAAGTTTGCCTTAGATGTGGTGTTTAACCCTAAAACAACAGATTGGCAACTCTCTTATGATGGGCGTAACAAAGAGCCGATTACACTGCCCGTAAAGTTTCCGCTTGTATTGGTGCAAGGTGTTGAGGGGATTGCCGTTGGGCTTGCTTGTAAGATTTTACCGCATAACTTCAATGAACTCATTGATGCTTCAGTGGCCTACTTAAAGGGGCGAAGTTTTAAATTGTTGCCTGATTTTTTAACTGGTGGTCAAGCCGATTTTTCAGATTATAATAATGGCCTTAGAGGGGGTAAGGTAAAAGTAAGGGCCAAAATCGAGGCGGACGATAAAAAAACCTTAAAAATCACAGAGATTCCGTTTGGAACCACCACAACATCTTTGATTGACAGTATTTTAAAGGCTAATAGTAAAGGAAAAATAAAAATTAAAAAAGTCGAAGACAATACTGCTGAACATGTTGAGATTATTGTGCATTTAAATGCGGGTTATTCACCCGATAAAATGATTGACGCCTTGTATGCCTTTAGCAATTGTGAGGTATCGATTTCTCCGAATGCTTGTGTGATTCACGAGAATAAGCCATTGTTTATTGGAGTGAGTGAGATTTTAAAGCGCAATACTGAGCACACCAAAGAACTACTCAATCAAGAACTCCTAATTAAAAAACAAGAGCTTGAAACCTCTTGGCATTTTGCTTCACTTGAAAAGATTTTCATTGAAAATCGTATTTATAGAGACATCGAAGAATGTGAGACTTGGGAAGATATTATTGCAACGATTCATAAAGGTTTAAAACCGCACATCAAGCATTTAAAGCGTGCAGTTACCGATGAAGATGTAGCCCGGTTGGTAGAAATTAAAATCAAGCGCATTACCAAGTTTGATTCAACCAAGGCAGATAACTACATTGCTTCTTTAGAAGATGAGCTAAAAGTTGTACAAGGTCATCTTGATAATATTGTAGAATATGCCGTTGATTTCTTTAAAAGAATCAAGAAAAAATACGGTGAGGGAAGAGAGCGTAAGACAGAGATCAAAACTTTTGGTAGTATTGAACGTACTCAAGTAGCGGTAGCCAATCAAAAACTGTATGTTGATCGCGCCGAAGGATTTGTGGGTACTGGTTTGAAGAAAAGTGAGTCGGAATTTGTAGGGGAGTGTTCAGATATTGATGATGTAATTGTGATTCGAAAAGATGGTGTGATGATGGTTACGCGCATGGCCTCAAAGACTTTTGTAGGCAAAGACATCATTCATGTAGCGGTTTGGAAAAAAGGCGATGCAAGAACTACCTACAATATGGTATATAAAGATGGAGCTTCGAAGAAGTCTTTCATGAAACGCTTTCAAGTCACATCCATCACCAGAGATAAAGAATATCCTCTAACCAAAGGAGCTAGTGGTTCAGAAGTTCATTATTTATCGGTAAATCCGAATGGAGAAGCCGAAACAGTTTTAGTACAATTAAAACCAGTTTCTAAGGTTAAAAAACTCAAGTTTGAGTTAGATTTCTCACAATTAGCAATTAAAGGGAGAGGTGCTGGCGGAAACACACTAACAAAGTATCCTGTTAAACGCATTGAACAAAAAGAAAAAGGACTATCAACTCTAGGAGCACTAAAAATCTGGTACGATGATTCAGTCTCTCGCTTAAATAAAGAAAATAGAGGAGAGCTACTCGGAGAATTTCACGCTGAAGACAAGATTCTAACCATTATGCAGTCTGGTCATTATAAACTTTACGGACTTGATGTATCTGCTCATTTTGACGATGACCTGATTCATATTGAAAAATTTAAGCCCAACAAACCCATCTCATGTGTTTATTTCGATGGCGATAAACAGCAATTCAATGTGAAGCGATTCTTAGTTGAAGAAACTGATAAGAAAACCAGCTTTATCTCAGAGCATGAAAAGTCATATTTAGAAGTATGTTCTACCGACTGGGTGCCTAGAGCTGAAATTGTTTTCAGAAAAGAGAAAGGTAAAGATCAACGTGAAAATCAAGAGATTAATTTAGCAGAATTTATTGCAGTCAAAGGCTTAAAGGCTGTAGGGAATCGACTAACAACTCACACGGTAAATAATGTGAACTTGCTGGCTCCTCTTGAGCCTAATTTAGGAGATTTACAAGATTTAGATCAGTCAAGCCAGTCAGAAGAAGAAGTTTCTCATCCACCCGAAAAAAATGAAGAAGAAAAGAAAGAAAAAAGTTCAGCGATCAAGCCCATTGATGATGATGACTCAAGTCAAATCAGCTTGTTTTAACTTAAAGGTTATTTATTTAACCGAAGAAAATTCTTGAACTCTTTTTCGGTGCCTTGTAGCAGCAAAGCGAATCGATTTAATTAAGTCTTTGAGTTGAATGGAATGCTTTAAAATATAGTCTTCTGCTCCGTATTCTATACAATCAATTGCTGTTTTTTCATCATTGAAGTCAGTGAAAATAATCACCGGAATTTTTCCAAGCAAGTTGTAAACTTGATCAATCACCTTGGTGCCATTAAATTTTTTGAGATGCACATCAACCAAAACAAGATCTATTTTAACCGCTTGTTTGATGATTTTAGCCTCTACAAAGTCTTTGGCAAAGTAAAAAAGAGGGTCAGAAATGCCACTCTGTACAAGTTTTTCTTTTAAAAACCTGTAAAATGATAAATCATTGTCTATGACTAAAACGTGTCTCACTTAAAACGAATATATTATTTTTTTTAAATCTGAGATTTTAACAGCCACTGAAATTAATAACAATCTTTTGCGCATTACTTTCATCCTTCATGTTGCTGTGCAGTTTGTTGAAGTTTTAAGAATCGGTTATATTTAATCTATGAGAAAATTTTTGTTTGCTACGCTATTGCTGTTTGGTTTAAATGCTTTTACACAGCAAAATATGGCGCTTTTAGGCCAGTATGAATTCAATAGCTTAATCAATGATGTTTGGGGCTATGAAAAGGGGCAAGACGAATACGCGTTGGTAGGCAGACGGGATGGATTTTCAATCGTTGATGTGACCGATGCTCAGAACTTAACTGAAGTATTTTCAGTAGATGGTCCTATGTCAACTTGGAGAGATATGAAAACATGGTCGCACTATGCTTATGTAACCAATGAATCTGATAGTGGATTGTTAATTGTTGATCTGCAGCATTTAGGAGACTCAACAAACTTGCCATACAAATATTACAAGGGAGAAAATTTTCAATTTAGTTCGGCACATAACATTTACATTGATGAAAATGGAGTAGCCTATATTTTTGGAGCTGATTATGGTATAGGTGGAGCAATTCTTTTGTTTTTAGATGCTGATCCGTTTAATCCTATTGAGTTGGGAGTTTTTGATGAATTTTACATACATGATGGAATGGTTAGGGGAGATACCTTATGGGCCTCAGCAATTTCAAATGGCTTTAATGCAGCTGTTGATGTTTCAGATAAGGCCAATCCAAGTTTGATGGCACAATGGACCACTCCAAACAGTTTTACGCACAATTGTTGGATTTCTGATGATGCAAATCACATTTTTACTACTGATGAAGTCAATGGAGCCTACATCGCTTCTTATGACATTAGCGATTTAGACAATGTACAAGAATTAGATGTCTACCAGTCTAATCCAGGAAGTTTCTCTGCTCCGCACAACACGCATTTCATCAATGATTATCTGGTGACTTCTTATTACCGAGATGGCATTACTGTAGTGGATTGTGCTCGAGAAAACAACATGGTTGAAGTAGCAAATTACGATACCTCTCCGTTGAGTGGGCCTGGTTTTGAAGGGTGTTGGGGCGCTTACCCTTGGTTGGGTTCTGGTAAGGTATTGGCCACTGATGTGCAAGAGGGTTTGTTTGTTTTACAACCTTTTTACACTAGAGCGGCTTATTTAGAAGGTCAAATTACTGATGCTCTTTGCAGCGTACCGCTCTCTGGCGTGTTGGTAACCATTTCTGGAGAGCAAGCTCAAAAATTCTCAAATTTTCAAGGCAATTATGCTACTGGAGTCGCTCAAAACGGAACCTACACAGTCAGCTTTTCAAAATTTGGCTATCAGACCCAAACCATTCAAGTGAGTTTAACTACTGGGCAGTTGAGTCCTGAAAACATACAATTGACTCCTTCAAGCCCATTGGTGAGTTTGAGTGGGTCAATTGTAGATGCATTCTCTCAGCCAATTGCTGGAGCAAGAGTGCAACTTTCAAATGATTCAATTGAGTATAATTTTACTACAGATGCACTCGGTAATTTTGAAAAGTGTAATGTCATTCAAGGACAATATGATGTAGTGGCGGGTAAATGGGGCCAGTCAATGTATTGTGAAGAAGACCGCTCAGTAAACCCTTCAAATAACAATTTGCAATTGACTTTAACCAGAGCCTATGAAGATAATTTTACGCTTGATTTTGGGTGGATTGAAAATACCACTGCTGTGAAAGCTCCTTGGCAAAGAGGCATTCCTACCCCTACGGTTGATCAATCTACAGGGCTTTTTGCTAACCCCAATCAAGACAGTGATGATTGTGGTGAATATGCCTTTGTGACAGGAAATTTGGGCGGAGACATTTGGTTTGATGACATAGATGAGGGGATGACTTTTTTAAGTTCTCCTTGGTTTGACTTGCAAGGATTGACTGCTCCTGTGTTGACCTTTCAAACTTGGTATTACACCACCAATGTAAGCACAAATAATCCGTTGAACGATTACCTGAAGGTCTTTATTGTCAATCAGCAAGATACGATTCTACTTTTGACCATTGATTCAAGTTCTGTGATGAGCAGTTGGCAAGCACATAGTTTTGAACTTGAGAATTATGTGAATGTAAATGATTCGTTTCAGGTTATGGTAGAGGCCGTTGATATTGATCCGGGTAATATTGTAGAGGCAGGGTTTGATGATTTTAAAATTCAAGATCAATCAAACTCAGTAAATGTTCAAAAGAGTGTTGTAGATGAGTATAGCATTTTTCCGAGTGTTGCGGTAGATGAGATTGTGGCTTTTAAAAATGGGGTAGGCTTTGAAGGAGATCTAACCATTTTTGATGCGCAATCTAGAAAAGTACTTGAGAAGAGGGTCTCTAAGGGGCAAAGAATTGAAGTTGGTGCTCTTAAAAAAGGTATTTATTTTGTGCAGTTTAATGCTGTAAGAACACTTAAAACAATCATTAAGCAATAAAGGCTTCAAGTAAAGCTTTTTGCTCTTTGATGATTAGTTCATGATCAGAACTCTGATGAAGCTCTGATTCTTGAATGATCTCTAATTTTTCTAGTACTGAAGTTAAAACTTTTGTATTTAAAAGTTTAGAAGTGCCCAATAGTTTATGTGCTTGTTGATGAATGCTGTCGATGTCTTTCTTTGCTACAAAGTTTTTATAACCATCTAAGAAAGATGAAATTTCATGATTGTAAATGGCAACAAGCTCTTTTAAAAATTGATCGTCACAATTCAAAAACTGCTTGATTTCATCGATTTGAATCAAATTCTTACTTGATTAGATTTAAAGACAAAATTAAATCAGATAAGTATGATTTACCTATAGGTAGGGTTTTCTGATCTACAACAGCAACTTCTGAATCAATCTGATCTATTTTGTTGATGTTTACAATGTACGATCTGTGAATGCGCTTGAAGTTGTGCTCAGGCAATTTTTTTAATAGATCTTTCATTGAAATGTTGACATGGTATCTGTTATCATTCGTCTGAATGGTGACAAACATGTTGTTTGCCTTTACAAAAACGACTTGACTAAGATCGATTTTTGTCCAAACACGTTTTACTTTGACAAAAATATTCTTTTGTTTAAAGTCGTTTTTTACGTGATTATGTGATTCCGCTTGAACATATTTCTTAACTTTTTCAGTGGCCACACTGAATCGATCATACGAAATGGGCTTTACTAAAAAATCAATTGAATTGAATTCAAAGGCATCAAAACTATATTGTTTTTTTTGAGAAATCATAATGAAAGGAGTATGCACTTCTCTATTTGAAAGAAAACTCAATCCACTCATCTTCGGCATTTCAACATCTAAAAAAATAAGGTCAATTTTATGATTGTCAATGTCATTGATG
Source organism: Flavobacteriales bacterium (assembly GCA_020631045.1). Classification (GTDB taxonomy): domain Bacteria; phylum Bacteroidota; class Bacteroidia; order Flavobacteriales_G; family JALEGO01; genus JAHDHZ01. Next base: position 10,890 of record JAHDHZ010000044.1, read on the forward strand.
GCGCTTTCTCCATCAGAATAAGAAACAACTAATTCTAAGTTTGAATCTTGTTGGATGTGCTTGCTCAGTACTTTTACAGAAACAGGATCATCGTCAATTATTGCACATTTTAGTTTCACTGTGTATGAATTTACCTTAAAAGTACAATTCTAAGCTTTGTAAAGCAAATTCAGAACTGAAATGCCTCTGATCTGTAAGTATTTTTGTTGACCATTAGTGTGTTTTGGCTAACAATGGATTGGTATATATATTGATGTGCTTTGGTTTTACCTAAGATGTTTTTTGAGAAAAATGCATCCACACCACTGCTATACATTTCTTTGGTCAGTTCAACATCATTTATCTGAGAAAGAAACACACATTTTATACTGGGCTTAAGCATTTTAATTTTTTTGTAGAGGTCAAATCCATTCGAAAATCCACCCATTTCTTCAAACTGCTTTAAATCTTCATCTAGGTTATAATCAACAATCAAATAATCAGCTTGATTATTAAGAAATGCTTTATAGGCTTCACGTGCACTTGCAAAACTTTTTATTTGGTATAATGGTCTTTTTTCTCTTATGCAATATGCATGGTCGCTGAAAAATTTATTGAGTAGGATGCGGTAAGATGTTGAATCTTCAATGATATATATGAGCGGAGTTTGCATAAAAAAATCAAACGTTTTTATTATGAATAAGCATGTAATCTAATCAATAAGTCTGCTTAATTTTCTGAAAATATGGCTAAGTACTTGAAAAAGAATGTGAAATCAATATATTTGCTGGCAAATGAGTTCTTTCGGCGGCATTTATATACTAGATGACAGTGTGTCTTCTCAATTTCTGTTGAAATGCCAATTTTCAAAATGGTTTGAAGCAGTACCTTCTCATTCTTTCGGTAATTTACAAGAGCTTTTAAAAGGAATTGACGCTCAGTCAAACAAACTACTTTTTGTGATAGACTATCATTTAAATAATCAAACAGCTGATCAGTTGATAAGTCAGCTATTAGAATCTAAGCCAGAATATAAAGCAGCAACTTTTATGTTGATTTCTGCTCATTTCACCAAACAAATAGATGAATTGAAAAAACAGTTTGACGATCAAATTGATGTTGTTTTTTTAGACAAACCCTTGAAAAAAGAGGTTGTTTTTAGCGCACTAAATCTAACTGTTTAGTCAACTTTTTTCTTGAAAAATACTTTGAAGGTAGAGCCTTTGCCAAGTATTGAATCAACGGTGATTTTTCCCTTGAGTTTTTTGATTGCTCGATCAACAATTGAAAGGCCTATGCCTGTACTCATTTGTTCAGGCTGTTTATCAATCATATAGAAAGGCTTGAAAATCTCTTTTATTTTCGTTTTTTCAATGCCTTTACCATTGTCGATTATAGTGAGTATGTATTCAGTTTCAAGCTCTTTAAACTGAATGGTTATTTCAGCAGGTTTATTGGCTTGTTTATACTTAATGGAATTAGAAATCAAATTGTTTAAGATTTGCTCAATAAGAATAGGGTCAGAAATAATTTTGGTAGAAGGCTCAATTTGATTTGTGAAGTTTACGTCGTGATTGATGCTGTAAGTCTCAATTATTTGAGCGACTAAGCTGTGTAATGAAACAACCTTGTACAATACAATGTTTTGTTCAAGTTTTGAATAATTATAGACATCATTAATTAACCGCTGAGCCCAAACTGCATTTCTTTTTATGTAATTAAGTCCTTGTTTTAGTTGATCTTGGCCAATAAGCTCTTCAAACTCGGCATTTAGCATGTCGGCAATTCCTTCAATGGTTGTAATCGGTTCTTTAATGTCGTGTGTAATAAATGAGCTAAAAAGCTTTATTTGTTGGTTTTGATCAGATATTTTTTGATTTAAACGTTGCAGTTGTTCATTTTTAATGATTGATTTATTTTTTTGAGTTTGCACATGTTGCATATACTCATAAACTTGAGTCTGATCTTTGATGATTAGGTGAAATTCACCTTTGATGTTTGAGGGGTGAATTAAGAAATCAAAAAATCCATCCCTTTTGTAATGACTAAACTCAACCATTTTAATCTCAAGCTTACTGTCAAGAGCTTGAATGTCATTTTGAATACTTTCTAAGACATAAATTCTTTCAAAAATATTTTCTTGATTTGCTTTCAGTGGAAAGAGTGTGTCACAAGAGTCAATAACATGCCCTTGGGCATCAAATAAAACAATTTGAATAAAGTCGCAATGGTTAAATTTTATTTGATCAATTGCACTTAGCTGCATAGCACTTTTTTTGCAATTTCATGAAAGACTTCTTCGATTTTCTCTCCCTGCTTTGCACTGGTGTAAAAGTCAAAAGAAACATTGTTTTTAAGCTCTTCAAGCTCTTGTTTGTCGAGCAAATCAATTTTATTGGCAACAGTAATAATTTTAATGTCTTTGATCAGTTCTTTAAGCATTTTTACTTGATTGACATAGTCTGTAAATGTGCTTATTCTTGAACAATCAGCAACATAAATGCATCCTTTTGCTCCCAGATAGTAACTCTTTGAGATTTTTGAAAAACTGGCCTCTCCTGCAATATCCCAAATCAATAAATTGACTTGATCATTTTCTACATGCACTGTTTTCTTATCGACTTTAACCCCGATTGTTGACAAATAATCTTCGTTGAAGATACTCTTCACGTAGCGTTGTACCAAAGAAGTTTTACCAACTCCAATTTGGCCAACCAATATTATTTTTTTTGAGTATTCCATCTTATTTAAAGTACTTAGAAAGCATTTGCTCTACTTCATTTTTTTGAATTTCTTCAGTAGTTTTTCCTTCAAGTGCCTTATTTAAGTGTGTGCTTACATGTTTAAAGTAGTGTTTGAGTCTTTTTTGTGTGTACTTGCTTGCTGAAGAATTAATAACAGCTGCCAAATAAAAATGCTCAAAACTATTGTGCATAAAAATATTAAAGTTACTATAGCTTATGGTGTTGATAGATTGACTTTGATTCTGATTAAATGCACTTTCAGAAAAACTTTTAATTGCTGTAAGCATACCCGCCACTAAGTCTTGATCAACTTTTTTATCGAAATCAGAATATCCACCAATAGAAATGCCACTTTGCTTATCAATTACAAAAAAGTGATCTAGATCGAGTTTTCCTGCGATCTGTTGCTTTTTCGACCTGAAAGAAGAGAGAAAAGAAAGACAATAATGTTTTAAAATGAGCCCTAAATTCGGAGCTACCACTTTCTTTATCAGGGCTTTGCAGTCTTGATTAACCAAATCTTCAATTCTTAGCGGAGAGTTCAGGGCTTCTTGAAGCTGCTGAATTTCTTGTCTTAACTTTTGTATTTCTGTTTGATTTTTAATGACTTACAAAATTTCTGTTTTCAAATTTACCTTTAATCGATGGTTATACAAAATTTCGTAGCCTTTCTCAAAAAAATGCATTTAGCTCTCTGCAGTTTCAATGGTTTTGTTACTTTTGAGATTGTATCTAAACACTTTACTATGTCTAAAGAAGATTTGACAGAAGATTTAAATCAAGAAATTACTGAAAATACGACCGTTGATTTAGATGATCACAACTTATACTATTTTGATGATTCAAAAAGCTTTGAGGCGAATTTGAAAGAATTTTTTGAAAAGTTCAGGCCTTCTAAACTAAGTCAGGTAAAGAAAATAGCCAAGAAGTTTAAAGGGCAAGAAGAGGAGTGCCTTGATTATTTATATTATAAATATGTCACCCGTGTTGACGCCTTAACTTCTGGCAAGCGTATTCCTGGGTATGTTCCAGGCAAGCGTTTGGCTCCAAGAATCGGAGATGAGGCTCGTATACAAGCAACGCGCATTGATGCTGGTGAAAACAAAGGTGTTTTTGAGAGTGATTTTACCCAAGAACTTTCTTCTAAGGCTCAAAGATCAGGCTTTAAGAAACTTTTGATTCCTCTATTGGTGTTGTTGGTCTTAGCGGTTTGTTTTTTCATGTTTAAAGACAAATTATTTTCTTCTGATGCGACTCAAGAGCAACCTGCCCTAGAAGAGCAAGTTGATAGCCAAGTTCAGCCAGAACTTCAAGTAGAAGAATCCATTGAGCAAGCACAAGAAAAACCTGTGTTAAGCCAAGAAGTCGAGGCTTTACTGAATTCTGGAGAGAAGGTATCTCAAGAAAACCTAGCTTTAGCTAAAACAAAACAAGATACCGCTGCCATTATGGAGCGTTTGTTAGATCAGAATTAATTTTTTTCGAAGCTTTTTCCGGCTTTTCACAGTAGTGTTCATTTAAAAGTCGAGTGGCTGCTAAGTGCAAAAT
>JAHDHZ010000045.1 GCA_020631045.1 Flavobacteriales bacterium
GATGCCAACCAAATTGATCCTGAAGAAGGCCTTGATATTTTAAGCACCATTGATGTGAACTTGCAAGATGTTGCTCATCAGGCCCTGCTCAATCAACTGACCAAACACAATGCCGATCATGGCTGCGTGGCAGTAATGCATGTAAATTCTGGCGATGTGAAAGCCATTGCCAATCTTTCAATCAATGAAGATGGCAGTTATTCAGAAAAATACAACTATGTGATTGGCGAGAGCACAGAACCTGGCTCAACTTTTAAATTGGCATCGATTGCTGTGGCTTTAGAGGATGGATTTGTCTCGATCGACGACTCTGTTCAAACTGGTGAGGGCAGTTATGATTTTATGGGCAGCACCATGAAAGATTCTAAAAAGGGTGGATACGGCAAAATCACTTTAGCACGTGCCATTGAAGTATCATCAAACATCGGAATTGCCAAAACCATTGTTGAGCACTACTCAAGTGACCCACAAAAATTCATCGACGGACTCTACAAACTAGGCTTAAATCAACCTACCGGAATAGAGATCTCAGGCGAGGGCAAACCTTTCATCAAATCAACCTCTGAGCAATGGTCAGGCATCTCTCTGCCTTGGATTTCTCATGGCTATGAAGTAAGCTTAACGCCTTTACAAATTCTCACCTTCTACAACGCCATTGCCAACAACGGAAAAGCGGTTAGGCCAAGATTCGTAAAAGCCATCTTAAACAAAAACAACACTGAACAAAACTTTGAGACCTATGTTTTAAATGAGCGCATTTGCAGTGAAAAAACCGCTAAAAATCTTCAAAAAATGCTTGAAGGAGTGGTTGAAAACGGCACAGCTAAAAACTTAAAGAATGCTCATTTTAAAATTGCGGGCAAAACCGGAACCGCTCAGATCTACAACGAAAAATACGGCTACAAGTACGCCTCAAAGGTCTCTTACCAAGCATCTTTTGTAGGGTACTTCCCGGCAGAAAACCCCACCTACTCTTGTATTGTTGTTGTGAATGCTCCTTCTAACAACGTATACTATGGCAACCTAGTAGCTGGCCCCATCTTCAAAGAGGTGGCCGATAAAGTCTATGCCACAGCTCTTGAACTACATCCCACCGCAACGCCCAAACCCACCGCACAATACCCCGCCCCCTTCACGGCTTTTCACCAAGATGCCAAATCTATCTACCAATACCTCTACCCAAAAGCACAGCCCTTATCTCACACCTCAAAGAGTGATTTGATTCAAATCAAAGAAAGCGAAACTTTTGAGCTAACCTTAAACCACAAAAGCAAAAAAGTACCCAATGTAATTGGCATGAGCATCAAAGATGCGCTTTACGTTTTAGAATCCAGAGGCTTAAATGTGAGCTTTAGAGGCAATGGCAAAGTAGTTGCCCAATCAATCAAATCAGGATCACTGATCAGCAAACACAACAACATTCACCTTACCTTATTTTGAATCTGCTTAAAGACATATTATACAAATCTGGAGCACATCAAATCATGGGCTCGACAGAAATAGCCATTAGCAACATTGCTTTTGACTCAAGAGCATTGAAAGAAAACGGATTATTCATCGCCATTAAAGGCGAGGCTTTTGATGGTCACAACTTCATTGAAAAGGCTATTTTAAATGGTGCAACAGCAATTGTTTGTCAGGAAATCCCAAGCAGTTTACAACCCAACACCACCTATGTCGAGGTAAAAGACACAAGAGAAGCTCTAGCACATATTGCCACTAATTTTTATGACCACCCTTCTCAAGAAATTGATCTTGTAGGCGTGACAGGCACCAATGGCAAAACTACTAGCTGTACGCTTTTACATCAACTATTCAGCCATTTGAATTTTAAAGCAGGTTTGATCTCAACTGTCGAGTGCAAGATCGGAGAGCAAGTGATTGAATCTACACACACTACTCCTGACCCCATCACCTTAAATAAACTACTCAGGTCCATGATTGATCAAGGTTGCTCACATTGCTTTATGGAGGTAAGCTCTCATGCTGTGGTACAACATAGAATCACAGGGCTTGAATTTACAGGTGGAGTGTTCACCAATATTACACACGATCATCTTGACTACCACAAAACATTTGAGGCTTACTTGAAGGCTAAAAAAACATTTTTTGACCAGTTAAATGACCAGGCATTTGCATTGTATAACAACGATGATGCAAATGGCAAAAAAATGTGTGCAGATTCGCCTAGTCAAACTTTGAGTTTTGGCTTGTCAAATCCGTCTGACTACAGAGCTAAAATTTTAGAGTCTTCTCTTGATGGATTGCATTTAAGCATCAACAATCACGAAGTTTGGATTCCTTTGCATGGTAGGTTCAACGCCTACAATGCGCTAGGAGCTTTTGCCGTGGCAAGAGAATTGGGCATAGAGGCGCAAGATGTTTTGGTGGGGCTTTCAAAATTGGAGGGTGCGCGCGGGCGTTTTCAACTAATCAGAAACAAGCAGGGTAAAACAGCCATCATTGACTATGCACACACACCTGACGCACTACAAAATGTCTTAGAGACCATTCACGACATCAAAGCAGATAGTCAAAAAATCATTTGCCTGGTAGGCTGCGGAGGCAACAGAGACAAAGAAAAAAGACCCAAAATGGCTCGCATTGCTTCAGATTATGCGCACCGAGTGATTCTAACATCTGACAATCCAAGAGACGAAGTGCCTAGTCAAATTATAGACGATATGATGCAGGGCGTTTCTAAAAAAGCAGCACTGAACACACTGGCTATAGAAAACAGAAAAGAAGCCATTAAAACCGCCATCAGCATCGCCAGCGAAAAAGACATCATTCTAATTGCAGGCAAAGGGCATGAAACCTATCAAGAAATCAAGGGCATCAAACACCCGTTCAGCGATTTAAAAATCGTAGAAGAATTTTTCAACGCTTAAACTATGTTATACTATCTATTTAAATACTTAGACAGACTTGACTTTCCTGCTGCGGGAGTCTTTCAGTTTTTAAGCTTCAGGGCAGCCTTAGCTGTAATGATTTCTCTTTTAATCTCATTGGTATTTGGCTCAAAATTGATTGATCTTTTAAGAAAAAAGCTCATCGGGGAGACCGTCAGAGACCTAGGCCTTAAAGGCCAAAAAGAAAAGCAAGGCACCCCTACCATGGGCGGACTAATCATTCTGGCAAGCATCGTGGTTCCTACAATATTGTGCGCAAAACTTGAAAACAGCTACATCATTTTAATGCTCATCACCACAGTTGTTTTAGGCGCTGTTGGATTTTTAGATGACTACATCAAAGTCTTTAAAAAGAATAAAGAAGGCCTTTCAGGCAAATTTAAAATCGTAGGGCAAATTGGTATTGGCTTATTGGTTGGATGCACTTTGTACTTCTCAGATGCCACACAGGTAAAAAAAGAAATCCACCAAAAGCAAATCAACTCAAGTAACATTGAAGAGCTCAAAAGCAAGTGGATGATCACCGATCAACCCATTACAAGTATTCCGTTTATCAAAAACAATGAATTCAATTACGCTTGGATCACTCAAACTATCAGCACTCAAAGATGGGTCAGCTACGCACTTTACTGCCTAGTCATTATTTTTATTGTGACTGCTGTTTCAAATGGCGCCAACCTCACCGACGGACTTGACGGACTTGCCACAGGAAGCTCTGCCATCATAGGCATTGTCTTAGCAGTTTTCGCCTACCTGTCGGGCAACTACATTTTTGCTGACTACTTAAACATTATGTTTATTCCCGGCAGTGGTGAGCTGGTCATTTTTATGGGTGCCTTTATCGGCGCTTGCATTGGTTTTTTATGGCACAATTCATATCCAGCTCAAGTTTTTATGGGCGATACAGGTTCTTTGGCTTTGGGTGGAATTATCGCTGTATTTGCCATTGCTATTCGAAAAGAACTGTTGATTCCTATTTTCTGCGGCATCTTTTTAGCCGAAAACTTATCAGTCGTTTTACAGGTAGCTTACTTTAAGTATTCTAAGAAAAAATACGGTGCTGGCAGACGTATTTTGTTAATGTCACCCTTGCATCACCACTACCAAAAAAAGGGTTTGCACGAGGCTAAAATTGTGGCCAGATTTTGGATTATTGGCATCATCCTCGCTGTGATTAGCATTGCAACTTTAAAACTCAGATAGTGATCAAAAACAACTCACATATCGTTGTTTTAGGTGCTGGCGAAAGCGGCACAGGCGCTGCCCTTTTGGCTAGTCAAAAAGGCTATTCAGTTTTTGTTTCTGACCATTCAAAAATTGATGCAAAATACAAATCAGAACTTCTAAAGGCTCAGATTGATTTTGAAGAGACCCAGCATTCTGAATCTCGAATTTTATCAGCTCAAACAATCATCAAAAGCCCTGGAATACCAAACACAGCAAGTATTGTTCAAAAAGCAATTGAAAAGGGCATTGAGATCATTTCTGAAATAGAATTCGCTTTGAGATTCAGCAAAGCAAAAGTCATTGCCATTACTGGTAGCAACGGTAAAACTACAACCACCTCAATGTGTTATCATATTTTAAGCCAAGCAGGTTTAGATGTGGCTGTAGGAGGCAACATAGGTGATTCAATCGCACGCATCTTACTTCAAAAAGATTATGACTACCTAGTCATCGAGATGAGCTCATTTCAGCTTGACGACTCCCCAAGCATCAAACCCTATATTGCTATTCTTTTAAACATCACAGCAGATCATTTAGATCGCTATGAGAACAGTATTGAAAAATATGCTTTATCAAAACTTCAAATCACTACAAACCAAGATAAAGATGACTACCTGATCTACAACATTGACGATGAAGTCTCATCTAATCTTATTGAGAAAAGCAATTTAAACCCACAAAAAATAAAAACAACCTTACAGCAAAAACTCGAGAACGGAGCCTATGCTGACCAACACAATTTAATCATTAATCACAACAACAAAACACAGTTTACTATGTCACTAAACGAACTGGCTTTACAAGGAAAGCACAACTACTATAACTCAATGGCTGCAGCAGTTGCAGCAAACCTAATCGGCCTTAGAAAAGAAACCATCAAGGCATGTTTAACCAATTTTCAAGGCCAACCTCACCGCATGGAGTTTGTTGCCAAGATTCACGGAGTTGAATACATCAACGATTCAAAAGCCACCAATGTAAACTCTGCTTGGTATGCCCTTGAATCGATGCGCAAGCCTGTTGTTTGGATTGCCGGAGGCAAAGACAAAGGCAATAATTACGGCGAGCTAGAACACCTAGTCAAAGAAAAAGTAACTGCCATTATTTGCCTAGGCAAAGACAACTCTAAAATTAAAAAAGCTTTTGGTTCAATTGTTGAAGAAATTCACGAGGCAGACACTGCTTATAAGGCTGTTCAAAAAGCTTACAGAATTGCTCAAAAAGATCAAATTGTATTGCTCTCTCCTTGCTGTGCAAGTTTTGATTTATTTGAAGATTATAAAGATAGAGGCGATCAATTTAAAGAAGCAGTAAAGGCATTGTAAAGACTTTTAAGACTTGAATTTAAACATCAACATACGTGGCGACCGTGGCATTTGGATGGTCGTAGTGCTGTTAAGCCTGGTTTCTTTACTAGTAGTTTACAGCTCTATTGTGACATTGGCTGACAAGCACCACGGAGGCAACACCTTGCATTATTTGTTTAGGCACGGCGTATTTTTAGCCGTAGGACTATTCATTATGCATCAGATAAGTAGAATTAAGTTTAAGTACTTCTCTAAGTTTTCGTTGGTGGCTATTTACACAGCCATCCCCTTGCTACTCTACACATTGATCGGAGGTTCTCAAATCAATGAGGCAGCTAGATGGATCAAAATCCCCATCATCAACCAAACCTTTCAAACCTCAGATTTAGCCAAGCTCTCCTTGATCATGTATGTAGCAAGAACCTTGGCTGTAAATCAATTTGAACGAGATGATTTTCGCAAAATATTCATCCCTGTGATGCTACCTACATTGCTAGTCTGCGGACTTATTTTCCCAGCAAACCTCTCAACTGCCGCCCTGTTATTTATCTCATCAATTACCCTGATGTTCATTGGTCGCATGTCTTTTCTGTTTATCGGATCTACTTTAGGGGCTATTTTCATAGGAGTTTTAATGATGTTTTTAATCGGAAAATCTTATCCAGATGTAATGCCTCGAAGGTTTTCAACTTGGATCAACCGAATTGAAAATTTCAGCAACTCAAACAACAAGCAACAAGAACTCAAAGGCAATTACCAGGCCTTAAATTCAAAGATTGCAATCGCCAGAGGCCGCATTTTCGGGCAAGGCCCAGGCAAGAGTGTACAGCGCAACGTATTGCCACACCCCTATTCAGATTTCATTTACGCCATAGTGATTGAAGAATACGGGCTTTTAGGCGGAATTTTCGTACTTGGATTGTACCTCTTTTTTCTCTTTCGATGTTTAAAAATCTTTGTAAAAGCTCAGAGTCTGTTCGGAAAGCTCTTGGTAGCAGGCATTTGTTTTACCTTAGTCTTTCAAGCATTGATCAACATGGCCGTTGCTTGTAACCTCATGCCTGTCACAGGCCAACCTTTGCCTTTAATTTCTATGGGTGGAACCAGCATTTGGTTTACTTGTCTTTCGATCGGAATCATTTTAAGCGTGAGCGCATCTTACCAAAAACCTACTAAAATTGCTTAAGCCATCAATCATCATATCAGGAGGCGGAACCGGCGGGCACATCTACCCGGCCATTGCCATTGCAGATGCACTGAAAGCTCAGCATCCTGAATCTGAGATTCTTTTTGTTGGAGCTCAAGGCAAAATGGAAATGCAAAAAGTACCCAAAGCAGGTTACAAAATTATAGGCCTTCCCATAAGAGGGCTACAAAGGCGTTTTACTCTTGAGAATTTCAAGTTGCCTTTCTTGATTATTAAAAGCCTTTTTAAAGCTCGCAAAATTTTAAAACAACATAAGCCCAACATTGTTATTGGCGTGGGCGGATACGCCAGCATGCCGCTTTTATTTATGGCAAGTCTCATGAAGATTGCAACCTTAATTCAAGAACAAAACTCTTATCCCGGAATTAGCAATAAACTACTTGCCAAAAAGGTCAACCACATCTGCGCAGCTTACAGTGGCATGCAAAAATATTTCGACGGCTCAAAAATTCAAATCACCGGCAACCCCATCCGTAAAGACCTACTCAAAAAACACAACCGCGAAGCCTCGCTAAAACACTTTAAGCTTGACGAACACAAAAAAACCATCCTGTGCATCGGCGGATCACTAGGCGCCAGAACCATCAACAAAGCTGTTGAAAAAGCTCTTGAAAACTGGCAACAAAAAGACTATCAAATCATCTGGCAAACCGGAAAATTCTACTTTGAATCCCTCAAAAAATACAACAACAAAAATGTACTAGTCAAAGAATTCATCTACGACATGCCTCAAGCTTATGCAGCAGCTGACTTGGTAATTTCTCGCGCCGGAGCCCTTTCTGTTTCTGAGATTCAAGCTCAGGGCAAAGCCACGATTTTTATCCCCTCACCCAACGTAGCTGAAGATCATCAAACCAAAAACGCTCAAGCCCTTGTTGCTCAGCATGCTGCTTTAATTTTAAAAGATGCTGAAGCGGTTGATCAACTCGAGCAATTGGTCAATATTATCATTAATGACAAAGCTGGCTTAGAACGCTTTGAAAAAAACTGCTATGAGATGCGCAAAACCGATGCCACTGAGCAAATTTGCAAACTCATCGCCCCTTACCTTGAATCTAATGCTCAAAGCAGCTCATGAATCTATCACACATACATAGCATTTACTTTATTGGCATTGGCGGCATTGGCATGTCAGGCTTGGCAAGGTTTTTTCTTGAAAAAGGCATTCAAGTCAAAGGGTATGACAAAACTCAAACACCGTTAACCAACACTCTTGAAACACTAGGGGCTTCGATCACCTATCAAGACGATGTGCAACACATCGACCAGCACACCGATCTGATCATTTACACGCCAGCCATTTCCAAAACACACCAGCAGCTGAATTGGGCCTTTGTTCAAAATAAGATTCAAGTATGTAAGCGTGCTGAAGTACTTGGCATTTTATCAAAGAATTTAAAAGCGATTGCCGTTGCTGGCACGCACGGAAAAACCAGCACCAGCGCCATGGTTGCGCAAATCATGCACCACAGCACACTGGGCTGCAACGCTTTTATCGGCGGAATCTTAAGTGAATTCAACAGCAACATCCTAACCAATAAAGAAAGTGCCTTCACAGTACTTGAGGCCGATGAATTTGATCGCTCTTTTTTGCACTTAAGCCCTTTTATCAGCATCATCAATTCCATTGATGCTGATCACTTAGACATCTATCAAACACATGAGAACATGTTAAAAGCTTTTCAAGCTTATGCTGATTTAACGCACAAAGATGGGCACTTAATCATAGAGCATAGCATTGCAAAGCATTTCAACAACAAGCACATCACCTTTAGTGCACATGACAAGCAGGCTGACATCTATGCTAAAAATACGCGCATTGAAAAGGGGCAGTACCACATTGATGTTGTATTCAAAGAGCAAACTACAAGCATTGCTTTGAACTTGCCAGGAAAGCACAACATTGCCAATGCTTTGGCCGCGTTTGCAGCTTGTCATTTGGCAGGCGTTTCTACTCAAAGTATCAAACAATCCTTAGAAAGCTTTCAAGGCATTCATCGGCGCTTTCAGTTTGCATACACCTCAGAGCAATGTGTGCTGATTGACGATTACGCACATCATCCAACCGAAATTCAAACAGCCATTCAAACGGCAAAAGCATTGTATCCTGAGAAAAAACTCACGGTAGTTTTTCAACCCCATTTATTCTCAAGAACCCAAGATTTCATGCAAGATTTTGCCACTGAGCTCTCAAGGGTTGACCAACTATTTTTACTTGACATCTACCCTGCCAGAGAAGCTCCTATCCAAGGAGTCTCTTCAGAGGTATTACTTAAGAAAATCACCATAAAAGACAAATGCTTGTGCACACTTGAAAATTGCTTAGAGACAATCTTGAAACACAAGCATGAAGTGCTCTTAGTTTTAGGTGCAGGAGACATCTCAACGATTACAGAACCTCTTAAAAAGGCACTGAGCGATGCCTAAAATTTTAAACATACTGCATGTTTTATTTTGGATGACACTGCTCACCTGCTTGATTGCTGTTACCTATTTCACAAAATCCAAACAAATCAACATAGAGGTTTCTCACACAGCAATCTCTATTGACAGCTCAGGTCAATTTGTACGCAAACAAGATATCATAGAGCAACTTAAAAATAAAAATCTGTGGCCCATCACAAAGACGTCAGACCTGTCTAAAATTGAATTTTTCATCAGTAAAAATCCATATATAAAAACAGTAGAAGTTTATGAAGAATTTAACAAATCAGTGCAGATTCAAATTGTTCAAAAACAACCAAAAATCAGAATATTTCAGAGTCAAACAAACAATTTTTACATTGATCAAAACAACCAAAAAATGCCAATTTGCAAGCATTATTCTAAACGCTGTTTAATCATCTCTGACCCCACCGACCAGCTCTTCATTCACAAAGCACCGTTAATAACTCTTAACGACAGCATTCAAAGCAAGAGAGACAATAAACTATTTTTAAAATTAATTGATTTGGTAAACTATATAGCTGACGATGAGTTCTTAAACCATCAAATCACACAAATACTTATCAATCAAGATCATAGCATAGAAATGAGCACACTTGCAGGAAGTCAAAATATCAAGTTCGGGACCCTCCGAGATGTTGAGCAAAAATTCAACAAATTAAAAACCTTGTATAAAAATGGCTTCAACAAGTTGGGTTGGAAAAGTTATGAAACCATTGATTTAAGATTTAAAAATCAAATTGTTTGCAAGACAAAATAATGAGTACAGAAGAAACAAATATTGTCGCAGGACTTGACATCGGAACCACTAAGATTGCAGCCTATGTCGGCAGAAGAGCCGAATACGGAAAAATTGAAATTTTAGGGGTCGGCATCACTCAATCCACTGGAGTAACCAGAGGTGTGGTCTCACACATCACTCCAACGGTAGACGCTATCAAAAGAGCTGTTGAGATCGCTGAGAAAAAATCAGGCATTAAGATTACCCATGTTAATGTGGGCATTGCCGGTCAACACATCAAAAGTTTGCAGCACAGAGGTGTTCGAATGCGCGACAGCTACGAAGAAGAAATTACAGCCAAAGATTTGCAGATGCTCAAAGAAGACATGTACAAATTGGTCATGTTGCCTGGCGAAGAAATCATTGATGTACTTCCACAAGATTACATTGTTGATAACGAGCAAGGCATCAAAGATCCAATCGGGATGTCAGGGGTAAGACTTGAGGCAAACTTTCACATCATCACGGGGCAAATTGCTGCGGTGAGAAATATCCACAAATGCGTTACCAAAGCAGGCCTTCAAGTAGCAGAGCTTACCTTAGAACCCTTAGCCTCTTCAGATGCGGTGCTTACTGAAGAAGAAAAAGAAGCAGGCATTGCTCTTGTTGATATTGGAGGTGGAACCACTGACATTGCTATTTTTCAAGACGGCATCATCCGCCACACTGCAGTCATTCCCTTTGGCGGAAACATCATTACAGAAGACATCAAAACAGGCTGCTCAATTTTAAAAAAGCAAGCCGAATTGTTAAAAATAAAGTTCGGATCAGCGCTGGCCTCTCAAAACGGAGACAATGAAATCATTGCCATCCCAGGCCTTAAGGGCAGAGAGCCCAAAGAAATTTCAGTACGCAATTTAGCGCACATCATTCAAGCTCGTATGGAAGAGATCATCGAGCAGATCTATTATGAGATTCAAAACTCTGGCTTTGAGCGCAGCTTGATCGGCGGCATTGTTGTAACGGGCGGTGGATCAGAACTCAAACACATCACAGGACTCATTGAATATGTAACAGGGATGGATGCGCGCGTGGGCTATCCCACCGAACATTTACTCAACGGCACAGAACAAACCACTAGCCCTTCAGGTGCAACCGGCGTAGGACTTGTCTTAAGAGCCATTGAAGAACAAGAATACCAAAAAGCGCTTGGCAACAATGCATCAAGTGCGCAGACAATTATCAAGAAAAGAAGTGCTTCAGGATTTTTTGATCGCATCCTTGGCAAAACAAAAGAATGGTTAGAAGAAGACGATCAATAAAAAATTTAAAACTCGAAGATTATGAAATTCGAAGCTCCAGAAAATAACAACTCAATCATCAAAGTTATAGGCGTTGGTGGAGGAGGATGCAATGCTGTAAACCATATGCACAGAGAAGGCATCAAGGGTGTTGATTTTATCATTTGCAATACCGATCAGCAATCACTTGACAGCTCTTCAATTACCACAAAAATTCAATTGGGTGCCTCACTCACCGAAGGCAGAGGAGCAGGAGCCATTGCAGAGGTTGGCAAAAACGCAGCCATTGAAAGCATCGATGAGATCAAGGCTCAGATCGGATCAGAAACTAAAATGGTGTTCATCACTGCTGGTATGGGTGGAGGAACTGGCACTGGAGCTGCTCCTGTAATCGCAGCCACTGCCAAAGAAATGGGCATTCTTACTGTAGGAATCATCACCATTCCTTTTGCTTTTGAGGGCAAGAAAAGAAAACTTCAAGCTCAGCAAGGCATTGAAGAAATGCGCGCAGCAGTTGACACCTTAATCATCATTTGCAATGATCGCATCAGAGAAGTTTATGGCAATTTAAGCATCACCAATGCTTTTGCACATGCTGATGATGTATTGGGCACTGCAGCAAAAGGAATTGCTGAGATCATTACCTCAACGGGGTCAATCAACGTTGATTTTGAAGATGTAAGAACAGTAATGTCTAACAGCGGGGTAGCCATTATGGGTTCTGCCCAAGCATCTGGAGAGAACAGAGCTTTAAATGCTATTGAAGAGGCGATTGCCTCCCCATTGTTAAATGACAACAACATCAATGGAGCAAACTACATCTTACTGAACATCACTTATGGAAAAGATGAAATTCAGATGGATGAGATTGTTGAAATTACAGACTACATTCAACAAGAAGCAGGTGAGTCTGCAGACATTATCTGGGGGCACGGATTTGATGAATCTTTAGAAGAGAATATTCAAATCACATTAATTGCAACAGGATTTGATAGAAGCGTTGAAATGGGGTATGCAACTACTAGTAACTCTGCCCCTAAGAAAAAAGTAATCAACCTTAATCAACCTATTGAATCTACTAAGCCGTCACCTCAAGGTTATCAGGCCCAGCAAACAACAGATGAACCTATTTTAATTGCTAAAACGGAGCAAAAGCCCTCTTTTAGCAATTTAACGGAATCAAGTGAACCTATTACTGAAAATACTACTCAAGAAACGGTTACGCCCAAAAATACTGATGAGCCTTACATTAAAACACAGAAGGTAATTGAATTTGAGGTCAATGAAGAACCAACTATGGTTGCCACTCCAAATTCAAATACAGAATCTTACAACAAGCCAGAACCTACAATTGCACCCGGACTGAGCGAAGAAGAAAAACAATCCAGAATCAAAGAGCGTTTAAATCGCCTCAAAGATTTAAGCATGAAGCTAAAAGCTCCTGCAGGACTTGCTGAGCTTGAGTCAGAGCCTGCTTATAAACGTAGAGAAATTGAGCTTGACGACACTCCAAGCGCGAAAGAAGATCAAACTTCTAGATACACGTTATCAGAAGAAGATGATCCTATTCAAGAAGGAGAAAAAAAATACACTCTAAAAGACAACAACTCTTTTTTACACGATAACGTAGATTAATTATTTCTTCTCAACATCATGAGCTTAACAGACCAAATCAATCAAGAAATCAAAAAAGCGATGCTTGCTAAAGAAAAAGACAAGCTAGATAGCTTGAGAGCCATTAAGAGTGCTTTTATGCTTGCATCAACTGCTAAAGGAGCTCAAGGCTCTATTGATGATGCAACTGCAATTAAAACCATTCAAAAATTGGTCAAGCAACGTGAAGATTCAGCTGAAATATACAAGCAACAAAATCGTGAAGATTTGGCAGACCAAGAACTCATGCAGGCAGATTTCATGCGCCCGTTCTTACCCAAGCAACTTAGCGAAGAAGAAATAAAACAAGCCCTCTCAAAAATCATTGAGCAAACTGGCGCGAGCAGCAAAGCAGATTTTGGCAAAGTAATGGGTATGGCTTCAAAGCAACTTTCTGGCAAAGCAGACGGAAAAGTGATTTCAAGTCTTATTCAAGGGTTGTTAAATTAAAATACTATAATTTTTTGCAGTAAAGGGTTTGGGTGCATTCAAACCTTGTGTTTGTCAGCCCCCAAACCCTTTACTGCAAAAAATTGCAGATTCACACAACTTTAAAGCTCTTTGATCAAAAACAGGTGTTGAACTTTCTGTATTCAACAATTTTTATCTATTATTAGACTCAATTAATTATTAAAATTTTAAAATTAAAATCATGAGTAAGTTCCAAGAAGCTGTAGATAAATACAAATCAGAATTTGACAAGTTAGGCGTAAAATATGACGCAAGCCTTCTTGAAAAAGTTGCAAAAGCATGCGGACCATCAATTTACAATGCAGACGCATCAAAGGTTTCAACTTCAGACCAATCAGAATTAGACACAGTTAAGAAAAACTTTTTAGTAGGTAAGTTAGGGTTATCTGACGGTCCAGAGCTAGACAAAGCGATCGACAAAGTAAAAGATACTTTTGGCTCTTCTAACCCTAATAAGTTCAGAGCAATGTTCTACTATTTATTAGCAAAAGAGTTTAACAAAGAATCTGTTTTCAACTAAGAAACTAGTAAAAGTTAATTTAAAAGCAGCTTGAGAAATCAATGCTGCTTTTTTTGTGCCTTAAAAAACGTACTTTAGCTAATCATTACTGCCAAAGCATGTTATTTACAATCTCAACCTTCATTGGCTTCACAGTATTTGTTGCACTTTACGCATCTTACCAAGTCAAAAAAGAAAATCTCACTAGCCAAGACGGCTATTTTTTAGGCGGCCGCTCTCTTTCAGGCATCGTAATTGCAGGTTCAATGTTGCTAACCAACATATCTACTGAACACCTCATTGGCATGAATGGATCTTCCTATAAAAATGGCTCAATCATCATCGCCTGGGAGGTTACCTCAGCCATTGCCCTTGTGATCGCTGCACTGTATTTTATCCCTAAGTATTTAAAAATGGGGCTCACCACCATTCCAGAATTCTTAGAACGTCGTTTTGATGGATTTATCAGAACATTTGTAGCCTTTTTACTTATCATTTCTTTTGTAGCTACTTTACTGCCCATTGTTCTGTATACAGGCGCCTTAAATATTGAATCTATCTTTAACATCTCAGAAAATCTCGCTGTAGACAAACAAACAGGTATTTGGATCACCGTACTCATTGTAGGCGTTATTGGAGCCGTATACGCCATTTTTGGTGGGCTAAAAATGGTCGCTCACACAGACACAATAAACGGCTATGGCCTTTTAATTGGCGGATTATTGATTCCCTTTTTAGCACTCTACCACATTGGAGAAGGCAGCATTATTCAGGGCCTGATAAAGTTATTTGAACATGCCCCTGAAAAATTCAATGTCATCGGCCCTGGCCCTTCTATTGGAAAAGGCGCTCGATCTGCCATCTTGCCTTTTGAAGTACTCTTTACTGGCCTTATGGTCAATCAATTGTATTTCTGGACCATGCACCAATCGATCATTCAACGAGCATTGGGTGCAAAAAATTTGGCAGAAGCTCAAAAAGGGCTTTTGTATACTGGAATGTTAAAAATATTGATCCCTTTAGTAGTGTTATTGCCGGGCATCATTGGCTTTTACTATTTTGGCGATCAATTTTACGACAATCAAGATATTATTTACCCTCAACTAATTAAAAAAGTCTTACCCCTTTGGTTGACAGGTTTTTTTGCAGCTGTAATTTTCGGCGCTGTACTGAGTACATTTAATTCTGGGCTGAACAGCGCGGCCACTATTTTCAGTTTGGGTATTTATAAACGATTTATCGCTAAAAACGCAACTGAGCCACAACTGGTACGATCAGGAAAGATCACCTCAACCATCTTAGCAGTGTTTGCGATTGGAGTCGCCCCCTTTGTAGCAAATGCGCCTGAAGGGCTGTATCAATTACTGCAACAACTCAA
>JAHDHZ010000046.1:0-13677 GCA_020631045.1 Flavobacteriales bacterium
ACCCAAGCAAAAATTAAAGGCACCACAATAGTCGCATCAGACTCTACAATAAACTTTGGTGTATCAATATCTAATTTACCCCAGGTAATTTTCTCGTTGGGCACTGCCCCTGAATATGAACCATAACTGGTTGTTGAATCTGAAATCTGACAAAAATAACTCCAAAACGGTATGTCTTTCATTTCTAAATCTTGATAGAGCATAGGCACTACACAAATCGGAAAATCCCCGGCTATTCCGCCGCCTATTTGAAAAAAACCAACACCTTTGCCTTTCGCTTGTACAACATACCAATCAGCCAAATAAGTCATATATTCAATACCAGATTTTACGGTGCTTGGCTTTAACTCTCCCTTCATGCAGTATGAAGCAAAAATATTACCCATTGTCGAATCTTCCCAGCCAGGCACAACCATCGGCAGATTTTTTTCAGCAGCTGCCAACATCCAAGAGTTTTTAGGGTCAATCTCATAATACTGCTCTAATACTCCTGAAGTGAGCATTTGATACATGTACTCGTGAGGAAAATACCGTTGGTTATTTTCTTCAGCTGTTTTCCAAATTTCAAAAATATGCTTTTGCAAACGGCGAAATGCCTCTTCTTCTGGGATACAGGTATCTGTCACACGATTCAGCCCCTTCTCAAGTAAATCCCATTCTTCTTTAGGGGTTAAATCTCTGTAGTTCGGTACGCGCTTGTAATGAGAATGCGCGACCAAATTCATAATGTCTTCCTCGAGGTTTGCACCCGTACATGAAATGAAATGCACCTTGTCTTGACGAATCATTTCAGCTAAAGAAATTCCAAGCTCAGCAGTGCTCATTGCCCCTGCTAGAGTGACCATCATTTTTCCATCATCCAACAAATGGGTCTCATACCCTTTTGCAGCATCTACCAAACTCGCCGCATTAAAGTGCAGGTAGTTTTTCTCAATAAAAGAACGAATGTTTTTGTACATCTTTGACTTAGTTGTATCTTCTTAAACTCAAAGGTAACCTTTTCATATATGAGATCAATTATTCAAACCTGCTTTTTATTGTGCCTATTTACTTCATCTATGAGCACTCAGAACACTTTGCGTTTTATGCATTACAATATTCTAAACTTTGGTTCAGGTGGATCTTGCCCCTCACAGAACACTAGAGTTGATTATCTAAATACTATTATGGCAGAGGTAAATCCCGATATTTTTACGGTAAACGAAATGCGCATCAATCTTTCTAGTGGCGTAAACACTCGAGCTGATAAAATTTTAGATGAAGTATTTAATGATGGGGCAAATAACTTTTCAAGAGCTCAAGACACCTATCTTTCAACGGGCGATCAGGTCAATATGGTATATTACAATCACAATAAAGTAGAACTGTACGACCAAGATCAAATTACTCATGATTTAAACGGAGATCAGCTTACACGCTTGATTGATGTTTACCGTTTTTTTTACACAGAAAACATGGGGCCCGATACCGTGTTTTTTGATTTGATCGTCGCACACCTCAAGGCCAGTCTTTCACAACCTGATATTTTAGAGCGAGCACGCCAAACCGCAGCCATCATGAACTACATCAATACCACAAGTCTTTCTGAAAATTTGATATTGGCCGGAGATTTAAACGTATATAGTTCAGCCGAAACTGGGTTTTTGAACTTAATCAACCCGCCAAGTGGGCCAAAATTTAACGATCCTGTAAACCAATTAGGGCCATGGCATGAAAACCTAGACTTTAAAGATTACCACACCCAATCTACTCGCTTAAATGATATTGGCTGTGGCTCTTCTGCGGGTATGAACGATCGCTTTGATTTTATTCTTACCTCAGATGCTCCTCAAAGTGGAACGAACGGACTACTTTCTTTAAATGATTCATATACCACTCTTGGGCAAGACGGAAGCTATTATGATGACGATTTGCAAGTTGGCGGAAATTCTGTAGTCAATGCCTCTGTTGCAAACGCCTTATTCTACATGTCTGATCACTTGCCTGTAAGTCTTGATTTTTTTGTGGATTATCTATTTACCTCAACCCCTGAGTTTAAATATGAAAATTCAATTAAACTAGTCAATCCTGCTGGTGATGTTTTAGAAGTTTATAACAACCTACCTTTTATGATGCAGTTCGCTATCTTTTCTTTGGATGGAAAAAAAGTGTATTCTGGACTGATACAAAATGTACATGAAGACTTCAACATTGCTGAACTTTCTGGCGGGGCATATCTGGTAAAGTTTTACAAAGACCAGCAAATAATCACTACAAAAAAGTTTATCAAATAAAAAAGGGTTTGTCATTTACTACAAACCCTTATCATCTTTTTTAAAGAGAAATAATTTCTACTTCACTATAGATACTTTATTAATGATTTGCTGATCTTTATTTTGAATTGCAAAATAATACAAGCCTTCAGCAAAATCAGTCAAATTTAAGGTATTTTGTCCCGACTTTACATTTTGAGTCATTACTTTACTGCCTAATGCATTAAATACATTTAAGGTAGTTTGTTCTGCAGACTCTATAAACAAAACATCTTGAGCAGGATTAGGATACACTGTCAATACATCTTTTGCCAATTGCCCTTGAGATGAAGTGCCGAAAGAAATATCGTTCATATCTCTTGGCAATAATCTGTATTCGCCAAATGAATAAGTCACTACTCCTGTAACTTCGTAATCTTGTCCTTCAGTTGGTTGAAACAAATAAATATTGTCATCAACAATGGTATTATCTAAAGTCCATGCACCAAAATCAAGACCATTCTCTAATAAATCATCTTCAGTACAAGTGCCTGGTGTTCTCACCAATACACCTTCATAAGACTCATCTTCAAGCAAACCTGCAGAAGAAAGAGCAACTGCAGCAACTGTATTTGACGAACTCAAAACACTGTAAGAACTAACATTTGTAATTTCTGTTAAATTAAAGTACTCGATCACTGTACCTACTAACTCTAATTGATCACCAACCACCGGAGTATTTTGATTATCAAAAACAAAAATGCCTGACCAAGGACCCGTACCATCTTGAATCCAGTACCCCGCCCCCGTATCAACAGCAGATACAACACCTGTTGTCTTCACAAGTGAATCTAAATAAGGTGAGTCACCTAAAATGTCATTGGTAAACTGAATATCGTAAACACTTACATTAACAGTATCTATGACTGGAGGAGTTGATACACTCAAAGCAACACTATCTATCATAAATGGATTGGCAACTACCGTATTTCTAAATGAAATAATCAACTCAGCAGTATCTGAATATTGAGATGGTGTAATCACCTGCTCAATTTTAGTCCAATTCGTATCGTTTACAGACACGTAACTGTTGTAGCTGCCATAAGCATTTGTATAATAGTTGGTACGCAGATCTGCCTGGCCTTTTACCCACATTTCTACTTTATAAGCAGTATTTGAATCAAGAGTAATAGCTTTTGTAGTAAATCTTCTATGAGAGTTTGTTGAATTGATCAATTGAACAGCGGCACCACCATATTGAGAACCATTTGTAATTTTAATCATACTATCACCACTTAAAGAGGTTTTCAAACCATCCCAATCTGTCGGCAGAGAATCTAAGGCATCCCAAGTAGTAAAATTTGACGTAAACACAGTCTGTGCTGAAAGCGTAGCTATAGATAGCACAGATGAAATAAATAAAGCGTAAAGTTTGTTCATTAGAATTAATTTTAAGCAAATGTAGTGGCTCTATAAATGTGAGTCAAGAGCTTAAGATTAACAAACTATTAAAAATTAGGGTTAAAAATCAAAAAAAGCATTCTACTTTTTGTTGCGGTCAAAGACAAGCTTTGAAGGCAACAAAAAGTAGAATGCTTGATTTTAATGCTATTTTTACTCTAATAATCTACAGCTCATCTACCACTATATTATCAACTTCCCAAGTACTTCCATCAGAAGTGCTTCCATAGTATTTAAATGCAATGTAAACATTAGAATTTAAAAAAGCAGACAAAGAGACTTGACCTGAATTCACCCAATCCCAAGAACCTGAAGAAAGCGTAAAGCTAAGTTGGGTCCATGAAGCACTATTAGGATCTCCTGAGCCAGTATAATCTGTTGAAACATAAACCTCTAAAGGAGCTCCTGGATGATTATACGTATTATCAAAACTCAAATAAGGTGAAGTTGCTGTGCTTAAATCAATCGCAGGAGAAATCAACCAAGCTTCTGAGGCATCATTTCCTGAGCCGTTATAGTTTGAAATACGAGCAAAGTTATCCGACCCAAAACTGCTTGCTTCCCAATTATGTGGACCTATAACAGTTTGATTTATCCATCCACCAGAAGTCAACGAAAGGTCTTCAAAATCTTTGTATAAAATTTCATTTCCAGTACCACCGTTTCCGCCATTGCCATTGTTACCAGAAGAGCCATCACATCTAGTTGCTGTCATATTCACATCGTTTAAGTCTCTGATGAACAACTGACGATCTCCATTAAACTCACTCAACACCCCAACGATAGAACCGTTGCCAGTTGGCAATAACTCATCAGCAAAATTGGCATAACCACTGTTTCTAACAATTAGAGTGTTGCCATCACAATCTTCAATAGTGGTATTCACTGTAACTTTGTTTGGACCATCAGCATATGTCTCTCCATCCCATTCTGATGTAAATTGGACATTTTCAAGCTTGATTAACTTTGACTCATTTGCATCAGAAAGTGATGAAAGTGTCAATGTTAGTGGATCTAAAGAAATACCTACAGTTTGCTTAATAATGTTTTGATCAACATCAACTGAATCTAAAGAGATGACTCCATTCACATCATCTAAAACCAAACCTTTGAGGTATACTCTAATTGAATCCCCGATATATACACTACCAGATGACTGTAATCTTAGCGTGATACCATCTGTAGCATCTTGGATGTAAAGTGTGCGGTATAAATTACCTGAAGCCTCATCTGCTGATACCACTCCGTAAGTAGAAAAATCTTCTGCAAAAGAAACTCTTCCTTGAGAAAAATACATGCTCTTTAAATCTGAAATAGACTTGATTCCTCCCTCAGGTATTTCTTGAGCAGGTGGCGCATCAAATTCTTTCTTGCAAGAAGAAATACATAAAACAACGAATAAAGCCGAAAGTAGTGAAGTATAATTTTTCATATTTAAAATTTAAAATCTGTAACGAACCATTAAGAAATAACTCAATCCATTTAAGTACCTAAACCTATTTGGAAATCTTGCTATATCATCTGAATCATATCTCAATTGCTCATAAGCAAATGACTGAATATCAGTGTTGTTAAGAATGTTATTTACACTAAGGATTAAATTCAAATATTTACGATACCCAACCTTAAAAGATTTACCCGCAACTGCATTTAACAAAAATCCAGGGTCTAATTGTTGTTGACTAATTATATCTTGAAATGGAGCATCATCAACCAATAAACCATCTACAGCCTCAGCTGTTCTTCGATCTGGGTTTGGCGTAATGTAATACTCGTCAAAATAACTTGCATTAATACCCGCCCACCAAAACTTAGAAGAATTGTACTTTAAACCCAGTGAAGCAATCACCTCTGGAGTTCCGCCAACATGGTAATTTTTTAAATAGACTACTCTTCCCTCATCTAGCTTTTCTGCTGAATTATTAACCGTAATATCTGCCTGAGGTCTCGAATTATATAAATAATCTCCTGAAGCAAAAATAGCTGTTGCCTGAACAGAAGGACTGATATTGTAATCAAACCCTAACTCAACTCCATAGTTCAAGGTATTGACTCCGCTCATTGAATAATTGACAAAGTTTCTGAACTCATCGTGATAATATGTACGTACATCAACTAAATTATTCATCTCTATGTAATATCCTGTTAATCTAGCCTTAAGAGAAGGTGACTTAAAGTAATAATTAATGTCTGCAGAGCGAACTTCTATTTGATCCAAACCAGTCGTTACTTCATTGTTGTTCCAAGCATTTAAAAAAGCGTTTCTTGCATTTGGCGCATTTTGCATGTATGCTAAATTAGCCTTAAGAAACTGGTTGCCTGTAATCTTATAAGTAGCTCCAGCTTTTAAACCATAGTGCAAAAACCCTTGAATTTCAGACTTCCCAAAAGAATTAGCCGGAAATCTTCCGTTTCTCATTAAGCCCTCTCTGTAAAAAGTTTGATATCCTAGCTTTGCTGCTGCGTAAAAATCAACCTTCGGAAGGCTAATTTCATAATTTGAAAACGCTTGAACATTAGAAACATTTATCTTATAGTTAAATCCTTGTTTTTCACCAACATAAACCACATTATTTAAAGTATTTATGTCGTTTTGAGCAACTTGAGGGTCAGAAAAATCTTGCTCTGAAAACTGGTCTACATCTAACCAAAAGTCACCTCCCAAAAGGTCTTCAACTTCTCTGTAATAATGAGTTGTATGATTTCTATAACTTATCGTTGCTGAAATATTTGAAATGTTGTCAATTTTGTGCTTGATGTTTGAATTTAAACCAAACACCAAAGGATCTTGATGTACATCTTCAAGCATGTATTTTGAACGATTTCCCACTACTGTGTTACCCGCTATACCATCGGCATTTTCAACCTGATACAGGTTTTTTGAATTTGCAAAATACATATCATCCCAATTGACTTGCCTGTAAGAGTCATCGTTTTGCCACAGTGATGTCAATTGAGCATTTTGAGCGATATCTTCTGCAGAGGGCTCATTGTAAAAAGAAGGCAGGTACCTGTAGTAATCTGTTCTGGGATCTTTTGCGTCAGCCCAGTTGATATTGGTTCTTGAATTGGTTCCGAAAAGACTGTAAACAGAAGTATTGAGCTTTGTTCCTTCATTAAGATTCATATAGTGAGTTGCCATTAACAAAGGCTGATGCCTGAAACGCTCTCTGTAATTTCTCTTTTTACCATTTTGATAGCCCCAGTAAGGATTATAGTAATTGTTTCCTGTTAAATCATAAACCTCTTGCACTACCATTCCTTGTAATCCCTGAACAGTTGGTGCTCCAAGAGCAGTAAATCCTACCGCATGCTTTTCATTGATTTTTTTATCGGCAGAAGCAAAATAACTTAGCCCATTATAATAAGTCCCTTCAGCATATCCTTCATCTGCATATCTTAAAGAAGCAGAAAAAGAAAAAGCCCATCCACTCTCTAGCACACCCGTATTGTGTGTCGCAATTAAACGGTGCCTATAACTTCTATTGGTTGCTGAATAAGTAATTCTTGTACCTTTTCGCTGATCTGAAGCCCTTGTATTAATGTTTGTTGCTCCACGCACTCCACCAAACTGTAAATCATATGAACCAATTCCTAAGACAGAGTATTGGTAACGAGTAATGTCGTTCAATCCTGACCAAACTGACCATAAACCAAATCCAGAAACTGGATCATTCATATGTACTCCATTTAGCAATACAGTTTGTTGATCAGAATTCAAACCTCTTAAACGATACCAAAGACCATTAAAATTGAATGCTGCTGCTGATACTAAAGGGTCTCTCGAAGACTGCAACAAACCTGAAACATCTTGGCCTTCTAATTCAGTATCTAAAGCGTCTAAACTCACGAGATTTAAATCACTTGATTTCTGAGTGAGTATTGCCGAAGAATCAATTACACTTGAATCAACCTGAGCCTGAATTGTAAATACACCAAGCGATAAAAATAAAGCAGCTAGTTTTTTCATGGACGACCCAAATGTACCCGATATAAAAACAGATAACAACTTTTCATGTTATCAAATTATCAACAAAACAAGGGCCAATGTTAAAAACTAGACTTACACGAAATATTTGGGTACATTTGAGGGCATGATAAAACAATATTCCCTCTTAATAAGTCTGATTTTAAGCGTTACTTTTTCATTTGCACAAAAAAAAGATCAGTATAAATCTATTGCTATTGGATTTTACAACCTTGAAAACTTATTCGACACACTAGACACCGAAGGAGTCTCAGACAAAGAATTCACTCCTGAAGGATCAAAAAACTGGAATACCTACAAGTACTATAAAAAACTTGAAAATCTCTCTGAGGTAATCTCTCAATTGGGTGTGAGTGGGTCAGGTCCTGAAATTTTAGGAGTTGCAGAAATTGAAAATAAATCTGTACTTGAAGATTTGGCAAAAATGCCTAAGATCAAGGCACAAAACTATCAAATTGTACACTTCAATTCTCCAGACCGTAGAGGTATAGATGTGGCATTATTGTATAACCCAACTTTCTTCTCTGTCAGTAACGCTCGTAATATTGCCTTAAAAATTGAAGAAGACACCAGTTTCAAATCAAGAGATTTACTTTATGTAGAAGGGCTACTTGAAGGAGAAAAAGCCCACTTAATGGTCGCACACTGGCCTTCTAGAAGAGGTGGCGAAAAACGCTCAAGACCTTTACGAAACCAAGCTGGTAAAGTTGCACGACAAATTTTCGATTCATTATTGGCTGAAGATTCCAACGCAAAAGCATTGATCATGGGAGACTTTAACGATGACCCTTTAAGCCCTAGCATCAAAAAACATTTGAAGTCTGTGGGATCAAAAGAATTGATGACCAAAGAAACACTTTTTAACCCTATGACTTCTTTATATCGAAAAGGCATCGGAACTTTAGCGTGGAGAGATGCATGGAATTTATTTGACCAAATCATCATGACTCCTGGTTTTATAAACGATGAAAATGCCCAATCTTACCACTATTATGGCACCAAAATATTCAACAAGCCTTTCATAAAACAATTTGAAGGCTCTTTTAAAGGCTATCCTTTTAGAACCTATGTAGGTAGTACTTTTATGGGCGGATACAGCGATCACTTTCCTGTTTATGTTTACATGATTAAAAAGCCGTAACCCACAGCATTATTTTTTCGTATAAAATTGATGATGCTCAAAGCACTCATCATACTCATTGTTACAGTATCTTCTTTTTCAGTCTTTTCTCAAGAAAAAAAGAAAAAAGAAAAGCCTTTTACCCTAGAGCTTACAGCTAGAAATAAAAAAGAAGATAAAAAGGCCGAGAAACGTAAATTTAAAATCGAAAAGATCAATCGATCTAAAGAAGGAAAGTCTTTAAATATTCATAAACCCGAACAAGAAAAAGACAAAAAAAAGCCTACACTATTTGAAAAATCTTCAAAACAAAAAAAAGAGAACTTTAAAATCACCTTATTTAAACGTAACCCCAAAAAACAAGCCAAGAGTTCTAGAAAAGCACAAGCTCAAAAAAAATCAGAAAATGGTTTATTTGGAAGTACTAAAAAAATTCCTAAAAAATTGAAGTAAGACTTGACTTGTGTACTATTTTTTAAGCTCTTTGCGATATGAATAGGTTCTTACATACATTAATGGCTTTTGCTCTACTAGCTTATTTGTCTTCAAATTCTGGTTGCACTTCACAAGAAGAGCAAATTCAAAATAACGGAGACTCTACTACTACTTTAATTAACAGCTGTAGTAATTTTTATAATACTGACACAGCTCCTATTGACCAATTAGATATTTGGATGCAAGAACTCATCGACAATCAATCATCTATTAATCATATTTACCAAGATAGACCTTGGTCTAATTTAAACAATTACATACTTGTAGATATTTATAAAAAAACTATACAAGGCAACATTTTGTATTTTTACTTTTATAGGCCTACTGAAGTTAACAACGACTTTAAACCCAAAGCACTAGTCTATGTATATGACTGCATTGGCAACCAAGTTTGCTACGATGATTTCTTACTTGAGCAACTATGCAATGATCAAATCAAAGACTTTTCTTTTGAAATTCATGACCACTACGCATATCAAAGTAGTTTACCAGGTCTTGAGGCTAGGTGGATGATTAGTGAGTAATTATTTTTTTATGTTGAGGGAAAAATTTTTGATGGATTTAAAATCCCTTTTGCATCAAATATATACTTAATAGACTTCATCAAATCCAAAGTTCTTTGGTCAAAAGCAATAGGCATATAGCCTTTTTGCACCCATCCAATACCGTGCTCACCTGAAAGGGTTCCTCCCAAATTAATTGTGAGCTGAAAGATTTCTTCAACGCCTTTAGTGACTGTTTTAGACCAATCTTCATCATTCAAAGCACCTTTCAATATGTTAATGTGTAGATTTCCATCACCAGCATGGCCATAGCACACTGATTTAAAGCCGTATTTTGCGCCAATTTTTTTTACGCCACTTAACAATTTAGGCAACTCATACCTTGGTACGACTGTATCTTCTTCTTTGTATATAGAATGTGTTTTTACAGCCTCCCCCACTTTTCTACGCATAGCCCATAAACTATCTTTTTGCGCCTGACTATCGGCAAAAGCAATTTCACCGCAGTCAAATGCTTGCAACAAATCATACAGCTGTTCGCTTTCTTCTTGCAATACACTTGCGTGATTTCCATCTAAAGAAATCAACAAATGAGCTTTTGTATCATCATCAATATCAATGGAGGCGATGTCGGGATAGTACTTTAGGGTATAATCAATAGCATCGCGCTCCATAAACTCTAAAGCGCATGGCACAATGCCTGCCCGAAACACAGCCGATACGGCTTGGCAAGCTTTTTCAGCACTTTTAAAGGGCACCAACATCAACACATCTGTTTTTGGCCGGGGAATCAACTTAAGTACAATTTTAGTGACCACACCCAAAGTGCCTTCAGAACCAATCATCAATTGAGTCAGGTTGTAGCCCGTAGAATTTTTTAAGGTATTGGCTCCTGTCCAGATGACTTTACCATCTGCCAACACCACTTCTAGATTTAAGACATAGTCTTTGGTGACGCCATATTTCAAAGCTCTAGGGCCTCCTGCATTTTCAGCGACATTGCCTCCAATAAAACAAGACCCTTTAGAAGAAGGATCTGGCGGATAGAACAATCCTTTTTGTTCGACAAATTCTTGTAGCTCCTGGGTAATCACACCAGGCTCAACAATCGCCTGTAAGTTTTGCTCATCAAGCTGCACAATATTATTCATACGCTCTAAACTCAAGGCTATTCCACCCATTACAGGCAAAGCTCCTCCGCTCAATCCTGTTCTTGCGCCTTGTGGAGTAACTGGAATATTGTGCGCAGAAGCATAAGCCATAATCTTAGAAACTTCATCAGTACTTTCAGGCTTTAAAACAATCGAGGGTAAGAAGCGAAGATCTTCTGTTTCATCGTGACTGTGCTTGTCAAGTATTTCTTTGTGTGTGGATGCATGTTTGCAAAGCGTTGATAACACTTTGATGTGTTCAGATGTAAGCTTAGAAAATATAGCACTCATAAAAACAATAATAAAAATGTAATTTTGTTTTCAATTTAAAACATAATAAAAAATGAATAAATTATTTTCAGCATTAGGATTAATTATTGGATTGACTTTATTTTCTTGCAAAGATGCGTGTAAAGATGTTACCTGTTTAAACGGTGCTACTTGTGATGATGGAGTATGCCAGTGCACTGAAGGATATGAAGGTGATGATTGTGGCACTGAGTCTAGAGCAAAATATTTCGGCACATATATGCACACCAATATCAGTTATGAATGTACAAACCAATCTCCTTATGCTGAGTCGTACCAAATGTTGACTATCGTGAGTGCTTCTTCAACAAGTGTAAATCATGTTATGTTGTTGACAGACGAAGACCTCAATATTGAGGCTGAGCTTGATGGCTCTAACTACTCTATACCCGCCCAAAATCTTTATGTTGATGGAGATGTAATTCCAATTGGAGCTTCTTCAGGTTTTTTTGAATCGAATGGATTAAACCTAAATATTTTATTACTTGACGAAACAGATCCTAGCAATTCTTGTTTACTCACAAGTATTGGAACAAAATAAAATTTAACATCAATACATTATCAAAAAGCGGAGCTCGTGTTCCGCTTTTTTTATTTTCCATATTTTTGTGCCATTCAATATCTACCAAATGAAAAA
This sequence comes from Flavobacteriales bacterium, assembly GCA_020631045.1. GTDB lineage: Bacteria > Bacteroidota > Bacteroidia > Flavobacteriales_G > JALEGO01 > JAHDHZ01. Next base: position 11,896 of record JAHDHZ010000046.1, read on the forward strand.
ACTCATCACCCTCATACTCTGCTGCATTTGCTTATCACTCAGCACACAAAACATTAACCTAAAAGACATTTGGCTGAACTACAGCTACTACCCCTCTTACGTTGAGCAATTCAACTCCACCCAAGATGGCATGCACTACACTAGATTGGTAAAAAGCCCAGGAAATGTATCGGTTGTAAAATACCGTTTTGCAAATAATAAAGCTATAGATACAATAGTTGCAAGCAAAAACATCGACCTGCAAGCTTTCGAAAGCTACCGACTAAGTCAAGATGAACAAAAAATTATACTTAAAACACATGTTCAGTCAATCTACCGTCATTCAAGTACTTCTATAATTTATGTATACGACATTCAAACAAAGAAGCTACTACCCATTGCCAGAGGCAATCAAATCGGACTTGCGAGACTTAATAAAAGTGGCGATAAAATTGCCTACACCAAACAAAACAACCTCTACTACACAGATTTAAATACCGAAGAAGAAACTCAAATCACTTTTGATGGAAAGCCGGGCGAAATTATCAATGGAGCACCTGATTGGGTGTATGAAGAAGAATTCTCTTTTCACCAGGGCTATCAGTGGTCACCTAATGGCGATTACATCGCCTATTACAAATTCAATGAATCTGCCGTGAAAGAATTTACCATGAACATGTTTCATGGCACCTTATACCCAGAGCCTTACACCTTTAAGTACCCTAAAGCAGGCGAGTTAAACGCTAAGGTAAGCTTGCGCAGTTACCACATTAGCAGCAAAAAAGATATTCCGCTCAACATTTCAAGTGTTTACGAATACATTCCACGCATTAAATTCTCAAGAAAAAGTAACCTATTAAGTGTACAAACGATGAACCGCAACCAAAGCAAACTTAATTTTCATTTAGTTGATATCACAAACGGAAAATCAACGGTTATCTTCACAGAAACCTCAGACACCTATATAGACATTACCGATGATTTAACCTTTTTAAAACAAAGCGATCAATTTATTTTCTCTTCTGAAAAATCAGGATACAATCATCTTTATCTCTATGACTACAAAGGCAATGAAATCAAAGCCTTAACCAAAGGACCCTTTGATGTTACTCATTTCTTAGGATACGATGAGCAAAACAACCGTATTTTCTATACTTCTAAACAAGCTTCAGTATTAGAAGATCATTTGTATAAAAAAGATCTTTCTTTAGAGAAAATTACTAAACTCACTAAAGAGCCAGGCGTGCACAACATCTCTTTTAGCAAAAATTTCAATTATTACCTAGATGTGTACTCAACGGCGAACCATCCACCCAAAGCTGAATTGCACAACCTTGAAAAAGACACTTCAATTACCCTTGAAGAAAATAAAGCCTTACAAAAAACCTTAGATAAGCTCAATCTAGGCCAAGAGGCATTCTTTAAGTTTAAAGGCCCCTCAGGCGAAATGCTCAACGGCTATATGATCAAGCCCAAAGACTTTGACCCTAACAAAAAATACCCCCTACTCATACACGTATACGGTGGGCCAGGTTCTCAACTCGTGCAAAATAAGTTTAAAGGGCAAAACTTTATGTACCACCAAATGTTGGCACAGCAAGGCTATATTGTTGCTTGTGTAGACAATCGTGGCACCAACGGAAGAGGTGCGAAATTTAAGAAGTCTACCTATCTTGAACTTGGCAAATACGAAACCCAAGATCAAATTGCAGCCGCAGAATTTTTAGCCTCAAAGTCGTTTATTGACAAAGAGCGCATCGGTATTTGGGGTTGGTCTTATGGTGGATACATGTCTTCGCTTTG
>JAHDHZ010000046.1:13777-14839 GCA_020631045.1 Flavobacteriales bacterium
AACAAAAATCACGGCATCTATGGCGGAAATACTCGCTATCACTTATATGAGAAAATGACTGATTTTATTTACGAGAACTTATAGTCTTTAAAGAAAAGATACATTCACATTTCTTAACACTCTCCCGTAAAATAAACTTGCATAAAAAAACGTTTTAAAAACGTAAAAAATATTATGCATGCATAAATAACTCATAATTAGTAAATTGAAAACATCACCTAGGGTTGTTTGTTTTGATTTTTACTACATTTGCCAAATATTTATTTGACATGCGTGATTACACTTACTACTTTTAGGGTTCAATCACAATTAGTGCAAACAAATAAAAACTGAATAACAACATGAGACAACTAAAAATAACCCAATCAATCACCAACAGAAATGTAGCCTCTTTAGATAAATATTTACATGACGTAAATAAAGAAGGTATGATTACAGCTGATGAAGAGGTTGAATTGGCTCAAAAAATTAGAGAAGGCGATCAGCGTGCTTTAGACAAATTGGTAAAAGCAAACCTAAGATTCGTTGTTTCCGTAGCAAAACAGTACCAGCATCAAGGACTTTCTTTGCCTGATTTGATCAATGAAGGCAACCTTGGATTAATTAAAGCAGCTCAACGTTTTGACGAAACCAGAGGATTCAAATTCATTTCTTATGCTGTTTGGTGGATTCGTCAAGCCATCATGCAGGCCATCGCTGAACAAGCAAGAATTATTCGCCTACCTTTAAATCAAATTGGATCTATCAGTAAGGTTAAAAAAGAATTCTCAAAGTTAGAACAGCAATATGAAAGACCTCCTTCTACTGATGAGATCGCAGATAGTCTTGAGATGACAGAAAACAAAGTTTCTGACATCATCGCAAACGGAGCAAGACACGTATCAACCGATGCACCTGTAAAAGAAGAAGAAGATTTCTTACTAATTGATACCATTTCTGATGGAGATGCCCCAAAGACAGATCGTGATCTTATCACAGAATCACTTAAAAGAGAAGTAGAGCGCACGCTTTCTATTTTGACTGAAAAAGAAAGAGAAATCATCAAAATGTTCTTTGGTATTG
>JAHDHZ010000047.1:0-4742 GCA_020631045.1 Flavobacteriales bacterium
AATTGATCAGCATATCCATCAGTAAACATATACAACAAAGCTTGTTCTTTAAGGTTCATGCTGTTTAACTCAAACTTTCTTGAAAAATCTTTTTCAAATTTGTGTTTTCCGCCAATCGATTTCTGAGTGGTTTTAAGTTGTGTAATCTCTTGATCGCCTTTTAAAATTAAGTAGGCTTTGTTTCTTGCTCCAGCGTATTGTAATGTTCTTGTTTTTGAATCAAAACTTGCAATAAATAAATCCATCCCATCTTGTGATTTTGCCTTGTCTTCTTGTTTCAAGGCTTTCACAATTTTTAAATGCAACTGTTCTAATATTTTGTTTGGAGTAGTGTTTTTTTGCTCGACGATAATCTCATTTAAAAATCTGTTTGCGAGCATAGACATCAGCGCTCCAGGTACACCATGTCCAGTACAATCAATTACAGAGAAAATAGATAATTCATCGACTCTGGTAAACCAGTAGAAGTCTCCACTTACAATATCTCTAGGCTTTTGAAAAATAAAATGATCAGCATGAAAGTTTCTCAATTTAATAGCACTAGATAGAAATGATTTTTGAATCGTTTTAGCATATTCAATGCTGTTGAGTAAATTGTTTTGCGTTTGCTCTAAATCTTTCTTTTGCTCAGTGATAATTTTATTTTTTGAGCGCAGTACACGGTTGTTTTTAATTCTTTGTCGAATGCTTAGTATAAGAATTAAAATGCTAAATGCTAAAAGAGCAGCGAATATGAGCATGATATTTTGTCTTTGTTTAGAAGCTTTGATTTCTTCATTGGCCTGCTGTATCTCTTTCTCTCTTTGCTCAGATTCAAACATTTCTTGGGAGACACTAATAGCAATTTGATTTTGAGATTTCTCAAGAGAATCTTCAAGGTTTTTAAGCTTATTTAAATACAAAAGAGCAGTTTTGTACCGCTCTTGTTTTTCATGCAATGTGTATATGCTTTTATAGACTTCTTTTAAATCTTCATAAGCTCCGATTTGTTTTAAAATCTCAGAAGAGTTTATGAAATTCTCAATCGCTAAGTTGTATTGTTTTTTTTCTTTTAAAATTTTTGCTTCAAGTAAGTAGATGTAAGCTGAGATGGCTCGGTTGTTTGTATTGTTGTTTATGGACTTGCACTGCTCGAGTAAACTGTCTGAAGTCTCTATCTTATTGAGCAGAAGATTGGCTTCAATTTGAGTGATTTTAGACAAACAAATTGATACACTGTCTTGAATCTGAGCGTAAAGCATTTCTGCTTCTTTTAGTTTTTTGATGCCAGTCAACAGGTCTCGTTCTCTTGAGATGAAAATACCTCCTATGTTCATTAGGCTGTTGGCAATAATTACTTTATCATTAAACTTGCGCTTTATTTTTAGAGACTTTTCATAATAATATAAAGCTTTTGTATATCGTTGTTGGTAGTCGTAGATAAGTCCAATGTTGTGATAAGAACTGGCAATGCCTTTCAGATCTTTGGTGGATTCTTTGATTTTTAAAGCTTTTTGGTGATTTTCTAACCCCTCTTTATACATAGATGAATAAGTGTAGGCGAGTCCCAAATTGTTGTATGTGTGTCCCAGTTTTTGAGGATCAGATAAGAGAATTCTAATTTTTTTCTCTTTTTCTAAATATCGAATGGCTTTAGAAAAATTTCTAGAAGAGACATGAGTGGTGCCTATTAATTTTAAAACTTCAGCTTTGAATTTTGGGTGGATGTTTTGGGGTTCAAGAAGCTTTGCATATGATTCTAAAACCTTCAAGGTGTTGTTTTGACTTTGTTTAAAAGCGGTCTTTGCTAGGCTTATTGTTCTTGAAATAGATTGTTCTCTAGCTTCTGGATCAGCTAAGAAAATACTGTCTAATTGGGTAGTTAAACTACTTGATTGAGCACCCAGGAAAAGAGGTAAGCATAAGTATATTAAAAGAAAGAAGCGTTTGCCCAATTTTTGATCATTTTTCGCCCCATTTCTGTCATCACAGATTCGGGATGAAATTGTACGCCTTTTACATCAAAAAAGTTATGTTTTATACCCATAATTTTTTGATCTTCAGTCTCACAGGTGATTGAAAGTGTCTTGTGAGGGAAGTTTTTTTTTGAGACAACCCATGAGTGGTACCGCCCGATTTGAAAGGTTTGTTCAATCTCGCTAAACAATGATTCGTTCACAAGAGTTTTGTGTACAATACTTGACTTGCCATGCATAACCTTTTTCAAGTTCTCTAGCTCAGCGTTAAAAAAAGTACCAATCGCTTGCATGCCCAGGCAGATGCCTAGAATAGATTTTTTTTGATGGTAGTGTTTGATGACTTTTAAGGTTTTGCCAGCATCTTTGGGTAGGCCTGGTCCGGGAGAGATTAAGATTTTATCGAAATTTTCGATGTCTTGAATTTCAAGCTGGTCATTTTTTTTAACAACAACCTCACTGCAAAAAGGCTCTAAATAGTGTGTTAAATTATAAGTGAATGAATCGTAGTTGTCAATCACAAAAACTCTTGGGGCTTGCATAAGGGTAAAGATATGCTTTAGTTTCTTAGTTTTGAATTCTTAAATGCACTAAAATGCCTAAATCAGTTTATACCAATCTAGCCCCTCAGGCAATAGGGCCTTATGCTCAAGGCGTTGTTTCAGGGAATTTGTTTTTCTCAAGTGGTCAAATCGCCATAGATCCTAAGACAAATAACTTTGAGAATGACTCTTTTGAAATAGAGGTCAAGCAAGTGCTTTTAAACATTAAAGGGTTGTTATGTCATTTGAATACTGATGTTGCTCAAATTGTGAAAGTGTCTGTTTTTTTAACTTCGATGGATGATTTTGAGCAGTTTAATAAGTTGTATGCTGAGTTTTTTGAAGGGGCAAAAACTTATCCTGCAAGAGAGACTGTTGAGGTGAGAAGATTGCCTAAAGATGCAAGAATTGAAATGTCGTTTATTGCAGGGATTAAATAAACGATGTTTGTTGTTGCTAGTTCATGAAACATTCGTTATATTTGCCAGCCAAAATAATTTGATTGAGCATGTATGCAATTGTAGAAATAGGAGGACATCAATACAAAGTCGAGCAAAAACAAGAGATTTTTGTAAACAGACAAGAAGGTAAGAAGAACGACAAGCTTACTTTCGACAATGTTTTGTTGATTGATAATGATGGTAAGATTACTGTTGGAACTCCTAGCGTGAGCGGAGCTTCTGTGAGTGCAAAGATTGTCGAGCAATTAAAGGCTGACAAAGTTATTGTATTCAAGAAAAAGCGTAGAAAAGGCTACAAAAAGAAAAACGGACACCGCCAACAAATTACAAAGTTATTGATCGAAAGCATTGCTGCTTCTGGATCAAAAGCTAAAAAGACTGAAACAAAAGCTGCTGCAAAGCCAGCTGCTAAAAAAGCTGCTCCAGTTAAAGCAAAGAAAGCTACAAGTGCTGCCAAAACAGATGACTTAAAGAAAATTGAGGGTGTTGGTCCTAAGATTGCAGGGATGCTTGCAGAAGCAGGGTATGAGACTTTTGCAAAGCTGTCAAAAGCAAAGGCTGCAGACATTAAGAAAATATTAGAGGATGCGGGCAGTAGATATAAAATGCACGATCCAACCACATGGCCAAAACAAGCTAAATTAGCAGCGGATGGTAAGTGGGATGAATTAAAGAAATGGCAAGACGAACTAGATGGCGGAAAGTAATTTCTCAATACTAGTCGACAAGCAATAGAGAAGAGATTTTTACATTTATAAAAAAGAAATAAAATGGCTCATAAAAAAGGTGTAGGTAGTTCTAAAAACGGTAGAGAATCAGAAAGTAAACGTTTAGGAATTAAGATTTATGGTGGTCAATCAGCAATTGCTGGAAACATCATAGTTCGTCAAAGAGGTACAAAACACAATCCCGGTGAAAATGTTGGTATGGGTAAAGACCATACTTTATTTGCTCTAAAAGATGGGATTGTTACTTTCAAGAAAAAGAAAGACAATAAGTCCTTTGTTTCTGTTTTATAAGGGCAGGGATTCTCGCAAAAAAATAATTTCATAAAATCCTTGCTTATCTTAGAATAGGCAAGGATTTTTTATTTTTATAACACATGTTACATATTAGTGTTCTACAAAATCATAAAGAAAAAGTCATTCAGGCTTTATCGAAGCGTAATAAAGATTTTTCTAAAGAAATAGAAAATGTTTTAATGCTTGATGAGCAAAGAAAATCTTTACAACAAAAATTAGACGATAGTCTATCTGCTCAAAATAAACACGCAAAAGAAATTGGTAAATTATTTGCCTCGGGTAATCAAAAGCAAGCCAGTGCGTTAAAAAATCAGGTGGCTGAGTTAAAAGAAGGCTCTAAAGAGCTTTCTTCTGAACTTGGTCAGGTAAAGATTGATTTACAACAAGCTTTGTATGAGATTCCGAATGTTCCGAACGATTTAGTCGTTCAAGGAAAAAGTGATCAAGACAATGAAATTGTATTTGACTGGGGTCAAATAGTTGATTTGTCTGAGCAAGTTTTGCCGCATTGGGAATTGGCCAAAAAGTACGATTTAATAGATTTTGATTTAGGAGCAAAAATTACAGGAGCAGGCTTTCCAGTATACAAAGGAAAGGGCGCGCGCTTGCAAAGGGCATTGATTAATTTCTTTTTAGATCAAGCCATTGAACAAGGCTATGAAGAGGTGATTCCGCCCCATATGGTGAATGAGGCTTCTGGATATGGGACAGGGCAACTTCCAGACAAAGAAGGACAGATGTATTATGTGAAAGAAGATGATT
>JAHDHZ010000047.1:4842-14322 GCA_020631045.1 Flavobacteriales bacterium
ACAGGGCAACTTCCAGACAAAGAAGGACAGATGTATTATGTGAAAGAAGATGATTTGTATTTGATTCCTACTGCAGAGGTGCCCATCACAAATATGTATAGAGATGTGATTGTAAAGCCAGAAGACTTTCCGATTAAAAATGTGGGTTATACACCTTGCTTTAGAAGAGAAGCAGGGTCTTATGGAAAAGATGTTCGTGGTTTGAACCGTTTACATCAGTTTGATAAAGTTGAGATCGTACAAGTAGTGCATCCTGATCAGTCTTATGCAGTGTTAGACACAATGGTAGATTATGTAAAACATTTGCTAGAAAAGCTTGAATTGCCTTTTAGAGTGGCACGTTTGTGTGGAGGAGATCTTGGATTTACTTCTGCTTTAACGTATGATATGGAAGTGTATTCTGCTGCTCAGAAAAGGTGGTTAGAAGTGAGTTCTATTTCAAACTTTGAAAGTTATCAAGCGAATCGATTGAAGTTGAGGTTTAAGCAAGATAAAAAGACAAGCTTAGCACACACTTTAAATGGAAGTGCGCTTGCTTTGCCCAGAATCATGGCTGCTTTACTTGAAAACAATCAGACAGATCAAGGTGTTAAAGTGCCCAAAGCATTACAACCTTATACAGGGTTTGAGATTATTGATTAAATTCATGATTATGAGAAATATATTTTTTAGTACGCTCTTAATGAGCTTATTTGTAAGCTGTGTCAATTTTGATGAAGAGCTAAAGAGTCTAGAAGTTTTATCTAGTAAAATTGATTCTGCGAGTTTGAACCTTACTCAAATAGATACCTTAAAGTTGAATAACAACAACCAGGTTGTAAAAGGATATTTAGAAAACATCAATTCAAATTTCAAGGAGCGCTTTGACAAAGATCAAATGTTTTTGTTGGGGAGCTATAAACGTATTTCAAAACAGACAAGTAGATTTAAAAGAAGTTATCACCTCTCGGCTTTGCGCGCTGATACGTTAAAAAAACAGAGAGATAATTTGCAGCATGATTTACAGCACAAATTGATTGACAACAAAGAATTGGCAAAGTCTTATCTGCAAAAAGAGCTATTGGCAGCAGACGAATTGTTGAGCTATTCTTTTCAAATGATTGATTGGCAAAAAAGTACATTGCAATCATTTGATAGTATACATCCTAAAATAAAACATATTGTCGATTCTTTAGATCAAAGAAAAAAAAGAGGTAGATGGTATTGAGAAAAAGTTGTTTGCTTTTTTTGCTTTTTTTCTTGTTTGTGAACCTGCAAGCACAAGAATCTTCTGATCAACAATTAGCTTCTTATTATTATCAAAATAAAGAGTATGAAAAAGCGATACTCTATTACAAGAAACTATACATCGCAGAGCCTTCTGATGTTTTTTTTGATGCTCTGCTCAATTGCTACATAAATACTGAGCAATACAAGCAGGCTGAAAAGCTTGCAAAGCAGCACTTAAAAAATCAAAAAACGCTTTCAGCAAAGCTCTCTTTAGCAAAAGTGTACTCTGCTAGCTCAAATCAGAAAAAAGAACAAGCCCTCTATCAAAGTTTGTATGATGATTTAGGTGAAAATCCAACCGAAATTATACAGCTTAATGAAGAATTGAAAAGCTTACAGCAATATGATGTGGCCTTAAAAGTATTAGAAAAAGCAGATCAGAAACTAAAGGGTAGTTATCCGTTCAATACCTACAAAGCTGAATTGTATGAATTGAAAAAAGACTACAGCTCAATGATAGATGAGTACCTCAATCTTTTAGAGGTCAATGAAAATTACATCTCTCAAGTACAAGCTTCTTTGGCTAGCTCAGATGGCTTTGAAAAAAATAGCCCTCAAAGCACTATTTTGAAAGAAAAGCTCTTGAAAAAGGTGCAAAAAAAGCCCAATCAAATCATGTATTCAGAGTTGTTGATTTGGATTTTATTGAAAGAAAAGAATTACAATATGGCGTTTATTCAATCAAAAGCCTTAGATAAGCGATTCAAAGAAAAAGGAGATCGCATGGTTGAGTTTGCTCAAATGGCTATTGAAAATAAACAGTATGATTACGCCATTAAAACCTATAATTATTTGTTAGAAAAAGGAGAGCAGAGCCCTTATTATAATTATGCTAACAGAAAGCTCTTGTCTGCTTACAAACAGAAAATAACTACTCAGAGAGGTGTCTCACTTGAAGAAATACAACAGCTGAAAATTAAATATTTAGAGCTTATTGAATCAAATCGTTTGAACCGATCAAAAAGGGCTCAGGCCATTCAAGAATTGGCAGAAATTGAAGCCAAATACCTCAATCAATCAGCTTTAGCCATTGATCGGCTTGGTGCACTGATCAATCAAAGTGGTTTGGCTGCTGATTTTAAAGCCAGATGCAAGATAGACATGGCAGATTACATGATTTTTGAAGATCGTATTTGGGATGCTGCACTGAATTATGCTCAGGTTGAAAAAGCATTTAAATACGATAAAATAGGAGAACAAGCTAAATTAAAAAGTGCTAAAGTAGCTTATTATACAGGTGAGTTTAAGTGGGCCAAAGCTCAACTTGATGTATTGAAAGGTTCAACTTCAAAGCTAATTGCCAATGATGCCATGTGGCTATCTGTAATCATTACAGACAATATGACTAAAGATTCTACACACAAAGCTTTAAAATTATTCTCAAAAGCAGATTTATTGATACACCAGCATAAATACAAGCAAGCAATTCAATGTCTAGACTCTATTTTAATCATTGATGCAGAACATCCGCTGAGAGATGATATTTATTTTAAGCGCTATGAGCTTGATTACCTTCAAAAAAATTATGTTCAAGCAGCCGCTTATTTACAAAAAATAGTAGATGACCACAGTGAAGATATCTTGGCAGACAATGCTTTGTTTAAGCTTGCTGAGCTCAATGAAAACCAGCTTTTAGCTCCTGATAAAGCTGCTGATTTGTATTTCAAGCTTTTAGAATCTTACCCGTCAAGTGTGTTGGGGGTTGAGGCTAGAAAACGCTTTAGAACCCTTCAAGAAAAAATAAATTAATGCTTGTTTATAACGTTACTGTCAAATTAGAGCCTTCAGTTGTGCAAGATTGGTTAGGGTGGATGAAAACTACGCACATCAAAGATGTCATGCAAACAGGCTACTTTCTCTCATCTGAGCTTTTTGAGATACAGACTGATGATCAAGACGGTAGAACATTTAGTGTGCAATACAGATGTGAACATCAAGGGGCACTCAATTCTTATTTCAAAGAACATGCTCTTGCTTTACAAGCTGAGCATAAAAACAGGTATGAAGGAAAGTATGTCGCTTTTAGAACGATTTTGAAAAAATGCTAGAGTGATGGTCAAACCTAAAAAACACTTAGGGCAACATTTTTTAATAGATACACAGATCTGTGCTGATATTGCAAGTGCTATTCAAAAAGATATGCCCTTAATTGAAATAGGTCCTGGAACGGGTGCCTTAACTAAACACTTGCACGCAATAGAAGATTTTACGGTCTGCGAAATCGATCAAGAGTCTATTGTCTATTTAAAAGAGCACTATCCTAACTTGAAGATCATAGATCGTGATTTTTTGACCCTAGATTTGCAAGAGATCTTTCAGGGTAGGGGTAATGTGATCGGAAACTTCCCATACAATATTTCTTCTCAAATCTTGTTTAAGGTGTTTGAAAACAAAGACTTAGTCGAGACTGTTGTAGGTATGTTTCAAAAAGAGGTTGCTCAGCGAGTTATCGCAAAGCCTGGCAGTAAAATATATGGTATTTTAAGTGTGTTGCTAGGGGCATTTTATGAGGGAGAATACCTTTTTACTGTGCTTCCTGAAAAATTTGATCCGCCTCCTAAAGTAGACTCTGGAGTGATTCGGTTGACCAGAAATAAAGTCACTGATTTGTCATGCGATTTGGCTTTGTTTGTCAAAATAGTCAAAGCCACTTTTAATCAAAGACGCAAAATGATTCGCAAAACCTTGCAGCCTTTTTTGAATCAGAAAATTCAGGTTGAACACATTCCTTTTCACAACAAACGACCAGAGCAGTTGGGCGTTGAAGAATTTATTAAGCTTACTGAATTTGTGCAGCAGCTTAAGGCATAAAAGCCCTGAAAATTTAAACAGTTTCTTAACCGTTAAAAGCGGCAATGCCAGTCACATCCATCCCAGTGATCAATAAGTGAATGTCATGAGTCCCTTCATAGGTGACCACCGATTCGAGGTTCATCATGTGACGCATCATGGGGTATTCGTTAGAGATTCCCATCGCGCCATGAATCTGACGCGCTTCACGAGCGATTTTTAAAGCAAATTCGATGTTGTTTCTTTTAGCCATTGAGATTTGTGCGCTTGTAGCCTTGTCTTGATTTTTGAGTTGGCCCAAACGAAGGGCAAGAAGTTGTGATTTGGTAATCTCAGTAATCATTTCAGCCAATTTTTTCTGAGTCAACTGAAAGGCAGCAATGGGCTTGTCAAATTGAATACGTTCTTTAGAGTAACGCAAAGCAGAATCATAACAATCCATTGCAGCTCCGATGGCACCCCAAGAAATACCATATCTAGCACTGTCTAAGCAAGATAGCGGAGCACCCAATCCATCACGCCCTGGTAAGATATTTTCTTTTGGTATTTTCACATTATCAAAAATCAATTCACCTGTACTTGAGGCTCTCAACGACCACTTGCCATGCATTTCAGGTGCAGAGAATCCATCCATCCCTTTATCGACCAACACGCCTTTGATTCTTCCTTGTTCATTTTTAGCCCAAACCACAGCCACATCAGCGAAAGGAGCATTAGAAATCCACATTTTAGCGCCATTTAAAAGGTAGTGATCTCCCTGGTCTTTAATGTTGGTGGTCATCCCTCCAGGGTTAGAACCGTGATCAGGTTCGGTCAATCCAAAACAGCCCATAAACTCTCCTGTGGCAAGTTTAGGTAAGTACTTTATTCTTTGCTCTTCAGAACCATATTTCCAGATCGGATACATCACAAGTGAGCTTTGAACAGAAGCCGTTGAACGCAAGCCAGAATCGGCACGCTCTAATTCTTGCATGATCAATCCATAAGAAATTTGGTCGAGTTCAGCCCCACCATATTTTGCGGGTATGTAAGGTCCGAAGGCTCCGATTTCGCCCAACCCTTTGATCAATTGTTTAGGGAATTCAGCCTTTTCATAATATTCTTCGATGATCGGAGAGACCTCTTTTTTAACCCAGGCTCTAGCAGCATCGCGCACAAGCTTTTGCTCATCGGTTAATAAATCATCAATTTGGTAGTAATCAGGAGCTTTAAATAAATCTGTTTTAGCCATTTCTGTTAGGTCTTTAAATCACGTTGTATACCTTACAAAAATAGAAAAAACAGTGACATACAATTTAAGATTTTGTAGTTTTGTATAACCCATTATTTTTGAGGTGATTAACAGGTTGTGTGTCATAGTTTTAATGTTCTTGTTTGTGCCAAATTTAGGCGCACAGACCGGCAGTTCTAATTTGCCACAAGCTTATGCTAAGCAAAAAGCCCTTTTTATATATGGGTTTACCAAATATATTCAGTGGCCTAATAATCAAGAATTAGAATCTTTTACCATTGGTGTGCTTGGCAAAGACAAGATGTTGGCAGCAGAACTTAGAAAGGTTATTCAGCAAAGAACATTCATGGGAAAGCCTATTTACGTGCGTCAATTTTCACAGTTGAGCAATATTGTGAACTGTCAAATAGTGTATGTAGACCATGAATTAACCGATATTGCTCAGGTAGTTAGAAAAATTGGAGGCAAGCCTATTTTGTTGGTTTCTGACGGACATGCTTATACCAGTTCTATGATCAGCTTTGTTTTAGTTGATGACAACATTAACTATATGGTAAACAGCACGCGATTAAAAAATAACGGCTTCAAATATTCATCTGAACTCATTAAGCTTTCGACCTCTTTAGAAGAGTGGAGAGAAAACTATGCTTCTGTGATTGACAATCTAATCAACACCAAGCAGTTGAGTAATATGCAGCAATCTGAAATAGATAAACTTTTACTTGAGCAGAATACTCAGCAAAAAGCCATTGCTCGTTCAAAAAGAGATTTGGCATTACAACAAGAGCAAATTCGTCAGCAGCGTTCTCAATTAGAGTCTTTGGTGGGGTTAAATGTTGTTCAAAAAGAACGATTGACTCAAAAGGTGAGGGTTTTGAATCAAAAAGACACAGAACTTAAAACCAAAGGCGAAGAAATTTTTCAACAAGAGCTCGAGGTCATGCTTCAAAACGAGCGTTTAAATCGACAATTAAAACGCATTGAGTTTCAGAAAAAACGCATAGGAAGACAAAAGAACGTGATGCAAAAAAATGAAGAAAAGATCGAGTCTCAGTCTTTGCAGCTAAACATTTCACTGATTGTACTGTTTATCATTGCCATGCTTTCAGCTGTTGTGGCTTGGGCCTACAGAGAAAAGCGAAAAGCCAATATGGCTCTAGAGCAAAAGAACATGGCTATTGAGTCGCAAAAAACACAAATTGAGCGCAAAAACAAAGAGATTACCTCAAGTATCAATTACGCTAAAAAAATTCAAGAAGTAACCTTGCCCAAAGAATCAGATTTACATGCTGTGCTTGAGAGGTCTTTTGTGGTGCATATGCCTAAAGATATTGTGAGCGGAGATTTTTATTGGATGCACGAATCTTTCAAGACAGGCAAGGTGATTGCTGCTGTAGTTGACTGCACAGGTCATGGCGTGCCAGGGGCTTTTATGTCTTTGATTGGATTTACGCTTTTAAATCAAATCATCATTCAAGAAGGAGAAGAGCAGCCAGATGAAATTTTAAATAAACTCAGAAAAGGTGTGGTCAATGCTTTGCAGCAAAAAGGGGCTGATAACGAAGCCAAAGATGGGATGGATTTGGCTATTTGTGTATTTGATTTTAAAAAAATGCAGCTCTCTTATGCGGGAGCAAGAAACCCTTTTTATTTGATTCGAAATGGTGAGTTGCATGAATTTAAAGCCTCTTCTATGGGGATTGGATACGAGAAAGGAGAGCTTTCCAGCTTTAAAAAACAAGAGATTTCTATTCAGAAGGGAGACCAAATTTATTTGTTTACTGATGGATTTGCCGATCAGCGTGGAGGGTTTAGAAACAAGAAGTACTACTACAAGCCTTTTAGGGCCTTTTTAACTTCTATGGCAACGCGTCCTACTCAAGAACAGAAAGAAAAAATAGAGCAAGAGTTTTTGGCTTGGAAAGGTGAAAATTATCAAGTTGATGACGTTTGCATCATGGGCATAGAAATTATATAAACACCCAATAAATTAGGTTGAAAGGCGTTTTTTTATTTGAGGGTAAAATTTTATACTTGTACTTCAATTATCATTATGCGCAATTACGTTTCTGCCTTCACCGATCACCTTAAAGAATCTAAAGAAATTGGACTTAAAACTGATTTTAACATTCAGTCTAATTCAATTGACAAAGTACTTGTTACAGGTTTGGGAGGCTCAGGCATTGGCGGAACAATTGTTTCAGATTTGGTGCGTTCTTTTTGCAATGTGCCTGTTTTAACTAATAAAGGGTATGATATACCGGCTTATGTTGATGAGCGCACTTTGGTGATTGCTTCTTCGTATTCTGGCAATACTGAAGAGACCTTGATGGCTTTGGCAAAGGCAGAAGAGAAAGGTGCACAAATAGCTTGTATTACCTCAGGCGGAAAGCTCAAAGATTTGGCTGGTGAAAAGGGATACAATGTCATTGTTATTCCGGGTGGATTTCCGCCCCGCGCAGCATTTGGATATTCTTCTTTACAATCTTTATTTGTGTTAGAAAAATACGGTTTAATTACAGATGATTTTGTTGGTGAGATTGATTCGTCTATTGCCCTTTTAGAGCAAGAAGCTGAAAAGATTCAGGGCCTTGCAAAACAAGTTGCTGATGGTTTGTATGAAAAGATTCCTGTGATTTATGCTGAAGAGGCTTTTGGTGGAGTGGCGGTACGCTTTAGGCAACAAATCAACGAAAATAGCAAGATGTTATGTTGGCATCATGTGATTCCTGAAATGAACCACAATGAATTGGTGGGCTGGGCAGGATCGCCAAGTCAGGTTGCGCCGGTTTTTTTGAGATCAGATCTTGAGTTTGAACGCAACACTACACGCATTAAGATCAATCAAGAAATCATTGAAAAACGTGCAGATGTCATTGAAATTTGGGCAAAGGGTAAAAGTTTGCTTGAACAGTCTTATTATTTGATTCATTTAACAGACTGGGTTTCTGTTTATCTGGCAGATTTAAAACAAATTGACGCTGTTGAGGTTGATGTCATCACGCACTTGAAGGGTACATTGGCTAAGTCGTAGCGCTTATTTGTTGAGTTTTGCCTAGAGTTTCGTATCGATATATCAAATCAGCTGCTTACAAAGAAACTTGGGATTTGCAGCAAGCTCTGTTAGATCAGGCAGTAGCAATAAAGATGCAAAACCGCAAAGAAGGCATAGTCTTGCCTATAGAGAATCATTTAATTTTTTGCGATCATCCTCACGTTTATACTTTGGGTAAGAGTGGAGAAGAGAACCATTTGTTGTTGAACAATCAAAGTCTAAAAGAAAAAGGAGTTGAGTTTTTTAAAATCAATCGTGGTGGAGACATTACCTATCATGGGCCTGGCCAATTGGTGGGGTATCCGATTTTAGATTTAGAACAGTTTTTTACAGACATTCATAAGTATTTGCGATTCTTAGAGCAAGCCGTTATTGATACATTGGCAGAATTTGGCATTCAAGCTGGTAGGTATGATGGGTTTACTGGCGTGTGGATTGATGCTGATAATCCTTCAAAAGCTCGAAAAATTTGCGCCATGGGTGTGCGTTGTTCGCGATGGGTGACCATGCATGGGTTTGCTTTAAACATCAATACAGATTTAAATTATTTCAATCACATTGTGCCCTGTGGTATTCTAGATAAAGGTGTCACCTCGATGCAACAAGAATTGAAAAAACACGTAGATGAAGCGTTGGTGCAGCAAATTTTATTAGAGAAGTTGGCTGCGCACTTTGACATGCAAATTATCCAGATTTGAAAAAAGATATTGAGATTCCTAAAGTAGAAAATGTTGCAGTTGCAGTGGTTCCTGAAGTTGAGAAAGGCATTAAAATTTGGCGTGCTTATCTGGTGAACTTTTCTGACAATCATCTAGAAGGCGTTTTAGTCAATTCAAAAGGCTACGGATTAAAAGACGGAGAACAAGTCAAAACTTCAGTGTTGCGTCACTTTTTAGATGAAATGCCACCTAAAAGTGCTAAGCGCATTGAACAAGTGACTGATGAATTGAGGGGCTTGAGCAATGAGTTTTGGGTGAGTTTTTATTTGAATAAGAAGATGTATGATAAAAAGTACGTGTTTTTAGCAGAGTCTATTGCTGAGCAGAATTTATCTCAAATTGATGTTTTGGGAGCGAAAGGAGTGTTGATTAAATAAGGTTTAAAAAATATGTTTTTGGGTGGAGCTAAGCTTTCT
>JAHDHZ010000048.1 GCA_020631045.1 Flavobacteriales bacterium
TTTTTTAAGCGTTTTTCTAAAGTGTTGCTTGCCATGTGGTAATCAATGCGCCATCCTTTGTTGTTCGCTCGTGCATTTGCACGGTAAGACCACCAAGAATAATTGTGTGGTTCAGTGTTAAAATGTCTGAAGGTGTCGATAAAACCTGATTCAATGAACTTAGTTATCCAAGCGCGCTCAGGAGGTAAAAAACCAGAAGTATTGGCGTTTTGTTTAGGGTTGTGAATGTCGATTTCGGTATGACAAATATTGTAATCTCCGCACACAATCAAATTATTATGAGTCTTGCGAAGTTCTTGAACATAATCGTAGATGTCATCTAAAAACCTATACTTATAAGCCTGGCGCTCTTCACCCGAAGTACCCGACGGAAAATAAATATTTAAAACAGAAAAATCTTTAAAATCAACTCGAATACAACGCCCTTCAAAGTCATGCTGTTCTATCCCAATACCCATCTCAATATTCTCAGGTTTCATTTTTGTGAGTATTGCCGTGCCGCTATACCCCTTTTTTTGAGCAGAAAACCAATGACATTCATAGCCTAAGAAGGTAAAGAGGTTTTCGTCAATTTGCTCTTTTTGAGCTTTGATTTCTTGCAAACAAACCACATCTGGATTTTCTTTTGTTAGCCAACCAATAAAATCTTTTTTCAAGGCGGCACGAATGCCATTCACGTTATAAGAAACAATTTTCATAAAAGCTTATTTTAGCAATTGATCAATACGCTGTGCTTTCTCAGCTGAATCGTCTAAATAAAAATGCAATTCAGGAATTTTACGCACCTGATGGCGAATAATTTGCCCAAGGCGCAAACGAATTTCTTTTTGGTTAGTCTTAAAATTTTCAATGATTTTTGAAGGCTCTTTGCTTGCAAAGACACTTATATAAATCTTAGCAATTGAAAGGTCTGGCGTAACTCTTACAACCGTTACAGTTGGCAGGCTTTTCTCAAAAAGCATTGAGAAGTTTTTACTCAGCAAAGGACCGATCTCTTTTAAGATGACATTGCTGATTTTTTGTTGTCTTATACTATCCACCTTGCGAAGTTAACCAAATCGTGCCTACCTTTGTGTTTTAGGTGCGAAAACTACTCAATATATTGGCCTTTGTTCGAAATTACAAAACACAGGTAATTTTAAATGCTGTATTTAACATATTGGCCCTTGTTTTTTCGATCTTCTCGTTTTCGTTGCTCATGCCTTTTTTAGATTTGGTCTTTCAAAAATCAAAGGCAGATTATCAGGCCATTTTACAGGCTGGGTCACCTGATTTTTATTTGAATCCCAAGTACTTGTTAGAATACTTTAATTATCAAGTAGCAGATATTTTAGTGCATCATCAAAACGGAAAGTTTCAGGTCTTGCTTTTTATTTGTGCAACGACCTTAGTAGCGATTCTACTGAAGAATCTTTTTAGTTTTTTAGCACTATACTTTGCAGCACATTTTAGAAACGGCATCATGCGTGATTTGCGTAACAAGATTTATGAAAAGGTGGTGCATTTAGATGTCAATTATTTTACTAAACATGAAAAAGGAGATGTGTTGGCACGAGCCTCTGCAGATGTACAAGAGGTGCAGTGGACTGTGCTTACTTCAATTGAAATGCTGATTCGAGAACCAGTAGGCATTGTTATGATTTTTGCCTTTTTATTTGCCTTGAGCACAAAGCTTACCTTGTTTGTTTTGATTGTGATTCCTTTGACAGGCTTAATCATTGGTTTTATAGGTTCTGCCTTGAGAAAGTCGTCAGAAAAAGCGCAAGAATACACAGCTCAGTCTATTTCATTTTTAGAACAGACCATATCGGGGTTAAAGATTGTTCAGGGCTTTGCAGCTCATAACTTCATGTTCAAAAAATACAAAGCAATGAACGATGATTTAATGGCTTCAAGTACAAGGGTGCTTAGGCAAAGAGATTTGGCCTCACCTTTGAGTGAGTTTTTAGCTATGATTGTCATGGTTGCGGTGATCTGGTATGGAGGTAATTTAATTTTAAAAGAAGGATCTTTACAATCTTCAGAATTCATTGGCTTTTTAGTTTTGTTCTCTCAGGTAATTCCGCATGTTAAAGCGTTGGCTTCTTCGCAAATGAATTTAAATCGTGGGGCTGCCGCGGCAATTAGAATTGATGGGTTTTTAAGTGCTAAGGTTGATTTAAAAGAGGCGAAAAACGCAAAAACAATAAAACAATTCAAAAATAAGATTCAGATTCAAAACATGCATTTTGCATATGAGCAAGATCAACCCATTTTAAAAGGCATTAATTTAGAAATTGTTAAAGGTCAAATGGTTGCTTTAGTAGGCCCTTCAGGCTCAGGAAAATCCACTTTATCAGATTTAATAGCCCGCTTCTACGATCCTAGTCAAGGCGAAATTCTTTTAGATGGAGTGTCGCTTAGTGAATACAAACTGCAAGATTTGAGAAGTTTATTGGCAATTGTAACTCAAGAAACCTTTTTATTTCATGATACGGTTGCTAACAACATTGCTTTTAACTCAAGTGCTCAAGATGTACAAAAAGCTGCTGAAAATGCATTTGCGCACGATTTTATCACTGAGCTTGATCAAGGGTACAATACTGTGGTCGGAGATCGCGGAACCAAACTTTCAGGCGGTCAGCGCCAACGTATCAGTATTGCAAGGGCGATTTTAAAAGACCCTGAAATTTTAATTTTAGATGAAGCTACCTCCGCTCTTGACACTGAGAGTGAAAAAGAGGTGCAAAAAGCATTGAATCAAATCATGCAAGGTAGAACCAGTATCGTCATTGCTCATCGTTTGTCAACCATACAAAAGGCTGATTTAATCGTTGTTTTAGATGAAGGTAGAATTCTTGAAACAGGAACGCATCAAGAATTAATTGATCAAAAAGGCTTATACAAGAAGCTGGTTGATATGCAGCAATTTTTGTAGTTTTATGACCTAAATTAAGGATCATGAAAAAAATACTTACCAGTTTATTTGTTGCTTCAAGCGTTGTGCTTTGGGGGCAAATCTCTTTAGATATTAATGATTTTGGTGTGCCAGGTGACCAGGTGGTTGGTGCGCGTGATACGCTGCTCAATGGGATTTTTCCAGGAAGTGCAGGAGTAAATCAGACATGGGATTTCTCTTCGTTTGTAATTCAGAGTTATAATTACAATTTATTCAACAATGTGCCGCCTCAATTTGCTTTTGGTGGAGCCAATGTTGTGTATTCAAGTTCAAACTTTGATGCTATTATTCGAGCCAATTCAGATGAGGTGACCATTGTGGGTTTAGATGGTGATGTAGGCGCTATTTTGGGTGGAGATCCAGTTGGTATTTCACTCTCTGTGCCTTTTATTGATGGTCAGAAGGTGATAGAGTTTCCGGCGAATTATGGTGATACCTTTTTAGATACGACCCATTTTGATAAAAAAATCAGAGGGTCTGACTTTAATATTCCTCCTTCAATTGCAGATTCAGTGCGTGTGATTCACAGAAGTACAGCGACCAATGAAATGGATGCGCACGGAACACTCATTTTATTGAATGATACACAGCAAGTGCTCAGAAAAAAACGCATTGAATACTTTGTAGATACCATTCTAATTAAAACATCTCAAGGTGTTTGGGCGATGATTCCATCTTTCCCTCCGTATTTTGAAACCAATCCAAGGTTAGATACTTTGGTAAGTTATGAGTACTATACAAAAGGGAGAAAATACATCATGGCAACCATAAATACTTCTTTTGATGGAGAAATCAGAGATGCTACTTTTTTAGCTGACAGCATGTTGATTGCACAAGTAACGACTTCTCCTTTATTGTGTAATGGCAACAATGACGGTCAGGCCATTGTCAATGTAACTGATTTGGGTACTCCTCCATACAATTATCAGTGGAGCAACGGAAGTACAGCTGATACAGCAGGTTCATTATCTGCTGGTCAAGTATTTGTGACTGTAACTGATGTAGATGGTAAAATGGGAATTGGTTTTAATGATGTCAATGAACCTTTGCCTTTTCAAGTAAATGATTCAGTAGTAAACGCCTTTTGTCAAAATTGTTCAGACGGTCAAGTTTACTTAACACCTTCAGGTGGAGCTTCGCCTTACACTTTTTCTTGGGCAGGCTCTCCAAGCAGCGGTGCTTTTTTAGATAATTTATCTGTAGGTACATACGCTTATACGGTCACTGATGCTAACGGGTGTGAGGTAAGTAGTAGTGCTGATGTATCATACCAGCCAGTTGGCATTGAATTAAACAAAGTAAGTGCTTTTGATGTGTATCCGAATCCAACCAACAAAGCCCTTTTTATTGATTTAGATCAATTTGCGATTTATAATATTTTAGGGGAAGAAATTTTGCGTAAAAATGTGCATCAAAAACAAGAAGCAATTGATGTCTCGTGGTTGCCTAAAGGCAATTATTTAATTGTTGATACCAAGCAAGCTGGTAGCGTCCAAAAGCTTGTTGTTTACTAATAACAGATTAAGATTTAAAATAAAATTATATGCAAATTCCATCAGAATTAAAGTATACCAAAGATCATGAGTGGGTTAAGATCGATGGTGAGGTAGCTACAGTTGGTGTGACTGATTTTGCTCAAAAAGAATTGGGTGATGTTGTCTATGTAGAGATAGAAACTGAAGGTGAAAGGCTTGATGCTGAAGAGGTTTTCGGAACCATTGAGGCAGTTAAAACAGTTTCTGATCTTTTCATGCCCCTCTCTGGAGAGATTTTAGAATTCAATACTGAGCTTGAGTCTGATCCGCAATTAGTAAATACTGATCCTTATGAAAAAGGGTGGATGGTAAAAATCAAAGTAACTGATTCATCTGGGCTCTCTGATCTTTTGTCTGCAGAAGATTATCAGGCGCACATTGGTGCTTAAGTTTATTTTTTTGTACTTTTAGACCCATCAAACCAGTATTTATGGAATTGAAAAAAACAGAACATGCCAATTTAGAGAACAAAAAAACCATGTTCTTTCTAACGGGTCTTGCCGTTGCTTTGGCTTTGGTGCTTGTAGCTTTTGAATGGAAACAATATGAGTTTTCTGCTTCTGATTTAGGAAAGATGGAGTACGAGCAAGAAGAAGAAGAATTGATTCCGATTACTAGACAAGAGCTTCAGCCACCTCCACCACCTCCACCACCTCCGCAACAAATCGAATTAGAAATTGTTGAAGACGAAGAAGAGACTGAAGAGGTAGATATTGATTCTGAGATGGATGAAGATACTGAAGTTGAAATCAAAGAAATCGAAGAAGAAGTTGAAGCTGCGCCACAAATTTTTACCATTGTTGAAGAGCAGGCTGAATTTCCGGGTGGATATCAAAAAATGATGGAGTTTATCTCTAAAAATGTAGATTATCCAGATATTGCTCGTGAGACAAACATTCAAGGAACCGTTTATGTGCAGTTTGTTGTGCGTAAAGACGGAAGCATTACCGATGCAAAAGTGCTTAGAGGCATTGGCGGAGGTTGTGACGAAGAAGCGTTAAGAGTTGTGAAGAAAATGCCTAAGTGGAAGCCTGGTAAACAAAGAAACCAACCAGTTAACATGTACTTTAACTTGCCTATGAAGTTCAAGTTGAACTAATCAGTAGAGCTTTGGTAAGACTTTTCTTTTTTATAATAACATTTTTAATGTTGTTTATCTCTGCCTTCACTCAAGAAACAGAGTTCACTGTTGAACAAGAATATGTTCCTGATTCATTAATTGACCAGCACATATTTACTATTGTTGAACAGCAAGCCGAATTTCCTGGAGGGTACTCTAAGATGGCAGATTTTATATTTAATCACATTAAGTATCCTAAACAAGCGTTTGATGAATCAATAGAAGGGACTGTGTATGTTCAGTTTGTTGTTAGGAAAACTGGTAAAGTTACAGATTATAAAGTGTTAAGGGGTATAGGATATGGGTGTGATCAAGAAGCATTGAGAGTGATTAAAAAGATGCCAAAATGGATTCCTGCTCAACAAAAAGGGCAGCAGGTAAGTATGTATTTTAATCTTCCAATTAACTTTAAGTTAACCCAGCGAAAGACTCAATAAGCTCTTGAATTTATCCCTTCAATATAATTGATAAAGGCTTTATTGACTACTTTGTTGCCTCCTGCTGTGGGGTAATCACCAGTAAAGTACCAATCGCCTTTGTGAGCAGGGCATGCCTTGTGTAAGTCATCGATTTTTTGGTAAATGATCTCAATCTTAGCATTGATGCTTTCTGTAGTGAGCAAATCGGCTATTTTTAGTGAGATCTCTTCAGCGGTAAAGGGCTCATAGAGTAATTTGACGTGATTTTTGACTTGGTCTTTTGAAAGATGTTCTTGTGATTTACACATTTCATAAACTTGGTCAATTAGAGCTTGCTTACCTTGAGATTTAAGTAATTCAATAGTGGCTCTAAAAGCAATAAAATCTCCCATTTTGGCCATGTCAATGCCATAGCAATCAGGATATCTAATTTGAGGAGCTGAAGAGAGAATCACAATCTTTTTTGGTCCTAACCGATCAAGCATTTTGATGATGCTGTTTTTAAGTGTAGTTCCCCTTACAATAGAATCGTCAATGACCACTAAGGTGTCTTTGTTTTTTTTGATTGTTCCGTAGGTGATGTCATAAACATGGGTAACAAGATCGTCTCTTGCATCATCTTGAGTAATGAAGGTACGCAACTTCATATCTTTAATGGCAATCTTTTCGACGCGTAAATCTTCAGTGATGATGTTTTCTAAATCTTCATCAGAGTTGTCTTTGCAAGAGAGAATTCTGCTAAGCTTTCGTTTGCTTAAAAAACGATTTAATTCTTGGGTGAGTCCATAAAATGAAGTCTCAGCAGTGTTGGGAATAAATGAAAAAACAGTATTGCTAAGATCGTGGTTGATACTCTTTAAAACTGCAGGAGTTAAGAGTTTACCCAATTCTTTTCGTTCGTTGTAAATGTCTTTGTCACTACCCCTAGAAAAATAAATGCGCTCAAAGCTGCAAGCCTTTTTTTCTGTAGCATTTAAAATTTTCTCTTCACTCAGTGTACCGTCTTTTTTTAAAATCAAGGCACAACCTGGAGTGATTTCTTTAATTTGACCAACTTCAATATTAAAACTGGTTTGAATTGCAGGGCGTTCAGAGGTAATTACAGTAATCTCATCATCACTGTAATAGTACGCAGGGCGAATGCCTGCTGGATCTCTCAATACAAAAGCATCTCCGTGGCCGAAAAGTCCACACATGGCATATCCACCATCAAAATCTCTGGTAGATTCTTTTAAAATTGAAACAATATCAATGTTTTGAGCGATTAAAGATGAGATTTCTTGATAAGTGTGACCTTGATCTTTATAAGTTCTAAAGAGTTTTTGGTTTTCTTCATCTAAATAGTGCCCAAATTTTTCAAGCACGGTAATGGTATCAGATTTTTGTTTGGGATGCTGACCGATTTCAATTAAGATGTTGAACAATTCATCAACATTGGTGAGGTTAAAATTACCTGCAACCATTAGATTCTTGCTTTTCCAGTTGTTTTCTCTCAGTACAGGGTGACAGTATTTGATGTTGTTTTTGCCGAATGTTCCGTATCTGAGATGTCCGATAAAAAGATGGGCAGCATAATCAAAGTTTTCATTAAGCCATTTAACATCAGTTTGAAGTTCTTTGCTTTGGTTTTTTATCGGAGCGTAAACTTTAGAAAAAATATCTTTAATAGGGCTTGCGTCAACCGATAAGGTTCTTGATAAGAAGGGTTGGCCTGCTTTGCTGTTGTATTTGATTGCTCCGATTCCGGCTCCATCTTGCCCTCTGTTGTGCTGTTTTTGCATCAACAAATAAAGCTTGTCTAGTCCGTAAAAAGGAGTATTATACTTTTTGTGGTAGTAATCAAGTGGCTTCTTTAATTGCAACAAAGCAATTCCGCATTCATGTTTGATCGCATCACTCACTATGCAAAGTTAAGAAGTTCTGTATTAATAGAATGTTATTTAAGATGGGTTATTTCATGCGTTTGTTTACGTTTATAAGCGTTTAATAAACGTTTTTTGTGAGTTTGTTTTGTAACTTAATTGTGGGGTGGGGAATGTAGTTTCCCAATCTCCTATATTAAAGCTGATCTAGCACATCAAAATACAAATCGTGAAGATTGAAGTTGTACTTCATGCCTTCAAGGTCAGAAAAGGTAATCAGCATGGTGTTCGTTTTGGGGTTAAGTAAAATATGTTGAGATAAAAATCCAGCAGCTTTAATGGTGTTTTGGTGCTCAATACTCCTGTACCAATGAAAGGCGTACCAGTGTTTTTGTTTTCTTTTTTTGCTTACCATGCGTTTGTCTTCTTTAAGTTGAATGTTTTGCTTTGAAAACATCTCTTCAATCATAAAGGGGGGTACAATTTGCTTGTCTTTGTATTTGCCTTTATTCAAATAAAGCCTTGCTAGTTGTGCATAAGATCGGGTAGTGGTATTAAAACAGCAAAAAGGTTTGACTTGTCCATCTTTTCGGTCTTTGCTCCACAGGGCATTTGATGAGGCGTCAATTTGTGACCATATTTTCTGATCAAAAAGCTCAGCTAAAGGTACGCCGTAGAGGTGTGTTAAGATATTTGAAAGTAAAATCTCGGTAATGGTAGCACTGTATAAATGCTCGCCATTTGGCGGGGTTCTTGATTTGATCTTTCGATATGAACGTTCTAAGTTTTTTGTGTAATAGTTAGTAACGGTTGAAGAAAAAGGAGAAATACCTAAAGGTGATTCTTTGATTCCAGAATTCATATTTAACAAATTTCTAAAGGTGATGGTTGAATCAAGTTTTCTTAATTCACTGGGTAAATATCCTTTGATTTTAGCATCTAAGTGTGCGATTTTTTGCTCTTCAATAGCGATGCCTACAAGGGCAAAAACGCCCAATGACTTAATCATAGAAAATGACGGAAACAAACTTTCAGCGCTGTAATTTTTGGCATACTTTTCATATAAAATTGAATCATTTCGAATTACCATCATTGCTAAAGGAAAGTGCTGACCTATATACTTGTTTAAACTTTGCTTTTCGTAATATTTATCACGCGTTTTTTTGGGGTGAACCATGATTTTGTCTCCTAAATTTATGTCGTTACTTTCGATGAACTGAAAAGGAGTTTCTGAAGCCTTAAATGCATGGTTGTCAAAAATTTTATAGTCATCTACATCAGTGAAATTATACCTCAGGGATCTTAAAAATGTGCAGCTACTAATCAGTGAAACAACAAGAATTAAAGAAAGGGTTTTTATATGTTTGTACATCAGAAGGCTTAAAATACAATTCTTTCATTGAATTAGGGTAATGCAAGAGCAAAAAAAGTGGTTAAATAGGTGTGTTGTGGCGATGTTGGGTCTGCTGTTTTTTGTGGTGGGTTTAAAGGAGTTGAATGAGTTTGATTTGTTTATTTTTTTAAAAACAGGAAAGTTTATTCTTGATTATCAATCTTTGCCAACCATAGATGTTTTTTCAGTTTTAAATTTTGGTCAGCCTTGGACGCACATAAAGTGGGGGTATAGCTTGTTGCTTTATTTGTGGTACAATTTATTTCAAGACCAAGCGTTTATAGTTGTTTTGCAAGGGGTTTTTAATCTTTTGCTCTTCTTTTTTATGCTCAAATCATTCAAAGTACTCTCTAGAAATCAAACTTTAAATTTTGTACATGTACTCGCTTTTATGGCCTTGATTGTTGCAGTTGAATACAGAATGCTAACCCGCCCTGAGGTGACTTCTCATTTAATGAGTGTGTTGTTTTTGTATTTGATTCTACGGGATTTCAAGAAATCAGATGCTTTGATTTTTCTACTGATTCCTTTGCAAATTATTTGGGCCAATATGCATGATGCTTTTGTTTTGGGGTGGATTTTATCAGCCTTTTATCTCATAGCTCAATATCTAAAGAGCCCTCAAGAGATTAAGCATCTTCAAAAACCGTTTTTGCTGTTCTTATTAGTAGTCATCTCTTCATGTTTCAATGTTTTAGGTTTTGAGAGTTTGATCTATCCGTTTAATGTATTCAATCAGTTGAATGTAAATCAATATACACCTGAGCTATTTACTTGTTTTGATTTTGCGTATTGGAGGCAAAAAGAACCATACATTTTTATTCTATTTTTTGTGGCACATTTATTTTTTATCATAAAGCATAAGTATTACAACGTTTTTTATTTGCTTGTTTTGGTTGCGTTTTTTGTTTTAGGCTTAAAAACGTATAGAAACATTGTGTTTTTTATTTTGCTTCAAATGCCTTTTTTGATGTTGTTTATTCAAAAGTTGAATATTAAAACATCTAAATACAACACTCTGTTTTCTGTAGTTATATGCTTTGTTTGTTATGTTCTGTTGACTTCTAATGTCTATTATAAAGTAGTTCGATCTTCAGACCGATTTGGTTTATCTAAATCATATTTGAACACGCCAATTCAAGCAGCTGACTTTATTGGGCAACACAACTTAAGTGGTAAGCTTTTTTCTGATTATCTATCCTCTTCATATTATCTTTTTCGCTTTACAGATTATAAGTCATACATTGACTTGAGAGATTTAGACGTCTTTACAAGAGAGCAATTTGACACATATGCTCAGATGATGCAAAGTCCAAAAAAGTTTATCGAGCAAATCAATTATTATGATTTTAAAACCATTGCTTTGTACACAAATGATCATATAAATATTCACCAATATTTATTCAATGATTCACTTTGGAGTCTATCTTATGTTGATGTAAATACGGCTGTTTATCAAAGAAAAAATAAGGTTAATTCTTTATTGGTAAATGATAAAGTTCAACAAGAAAATTATCTGGTAAATAAATTGTTGAGCTTTTTTAAGAAAGGTGACAATCATCATGCAGTTGTAAACTATAATTTGGCAAAATTTTTCTATCAAATAAAGGCTTATTCTAAATCATTGTCTTATAGTCAAAAGGCTGTTAATTTAGAGCTTAAAGAAGCTTACCTAGTCTTGCACTGCAAAAACATGTTTGCTTTAGCTGCACAAACAAAACAAAGTAATTGGTATACAGATATTGAAGCGCTGATCTCTAGATTTGAAGACAAACAAAAGTTAACCTTTTTAACAGCAAAAGCAATGAGCATAAGTTTGCATTTGCAAGGTAAGAACAGTAAGGCAAAGACTTATGCTAAAAAGGCCTTAAGTTTTCAAGAAGATGAACAGTTAAAAAACATAATACATGCGCGCTGAGATTAAACATAAAAACAGGTTTTTTAGAGTAGATTTTTCAAAGCCAGTCTCAATTGGTTATACAATCAAAGACAACGCTTCATTAAATGCTTGGGGAGCTTCTTCTTCTAAAATAAGACCAGTTGTTCAGCCAGGTTTTGTAGGGGAAATTGATCAGGGAGGTTTAGTGAATTTTAAAACTTTAGAGCTTTCTGTGCATGCCAATTGCACACATACTGAATGCGTTGGGCATATTTTAAAAGGAGATTACACATTAAATAATACCATTGATAATAAACCGTTTTTTTCACGTTTAATCACAGTAAATCCCGAGAAAAGAGATGCAGATTTTATAATTACTGAAGACTTGTTAGAAGCTTGTGTAAAGAATGAATTTTATGTTGATGGTTTAATCATTAGAACAGGCAATAAGATAGATCGAGATCATACCAATACAAATGCAGCTTATTTCACAAAGCAGGCAGTTGAATTTATAAACAGTATTGGTGTGAAGCATTTGTTAGTTGATTTGCCTTCTGTAGATAAAGAAAAAGATGGAGGTAAACTCTTAGCGCATAAAACATTTTGGAACATTGATAATCCACTAATAAACAAGAGCATAACGGAGTTGGTTGATTTGCCTGAAGATTTGCAAGATGGATATTATTTCACGCATTTGAGTTTTTTGAATATTAAATCTGATGCTTCTCCTTCAAACCCCATATTATATTCTGCTGATTTACTTAATGTGGATTAAAAAATTTTATAAAAGCTTGTTTTTTTCATTCAACTCATTAAATTTGAAATAATCAATCAAATGAAAAATACTATGGCTACTAAAATCGATCAGACAGATCTTAAGATCTTGAAGATTCTTCAAGAAGACGGAAGAATCACCAACTTAGAACTTTCAAACCAAATTGGATTGTCTCCAGCTCCAACTTTAGAAAGAGTTAGAAAGCTTGAGCGAAACAATTACATCAATAGCTACCATGCTACAGTGAATGAAAAAGTTTTAGGAGTAGGCCTAAAAGCTTTTATTCAGCTTTCATTGACTAGACAAATGGATAATGCCATTGAATCTTTTCAAGAAAAAATATCAAATATCGATGAAGTAGTAGAGTGTTTTCAAGTTACAGGAAACTTTGATTACCAATTAAAAGTAATGGTGAAAGATATTGAATCGCTAGATGTTTTAATTAAAGAGAAGCTCGGTAAAATTGAAGAGATCAGGCAAATGCAATCAAATGTGATTTTATCAGCAGTAAAGTTATCTAAAGTAGTTCCTTTTCAGTACAATTGATTGAATAAGTTTAAAAGTTAATGTTTAAAAAAAGCCTCAATGAAAATTGGGGCTTTTTTAATTAAATGCAATTGACCTCTCGTTCTAATTCAATATTAAATTTCAGTTGAATGTCTTTTATGATCTGCTCAGAAAGTCTATAAATATCTTTTCCTTCAGCATTTGAATGGTTTACAAGTACCAGGGCTTGTTTGTTATGAACTCCACATTCGTTGAGTGTTTTGCCTTTCCAGCCTGCCTTTTCAATCAACCACCCCGCAGCCAACTTTACCTCACCGCCATCTAAAACATAGGCAGGCATATCAGGATAATTCAAATTCAACATCTTATATCTAGTCGCCGAAACAATCGGATTTTTAAAAAAGCTGCCAGCATTCCCAATTTTTTCAGGATCAGGCAACTTCGAACGCCGAATCGCACAGACTGCTTTACTAATGTTCTGAATACTCGGTTCTAACTTTTGTGCTTTAAGCTCATTTTTAATGCTCCCATAAGAAGTAGAAAGTTTGTTTGCTTTGCTGAGTTTAAGCTCAATAGAAGTAACGATGATTTTTCCCTTTAGCTCACCTTTAAAAATACTGTCTCTATAGCCAAACTTACAGTCTTCTGCCACAAGTGACTGCTCTTCAAGCGTATCGATGTCAATATAATGAACTTTTTCAAGTACATCTTTGATCTCTACACCATAAGCACCAATATTTTGAATGGGTGCTGCCCCACAACTTCCTGGTATCAATGAAAGATTTTCAATACCGCCCATATTGCGTTCAACGCAGTACATGACTAGATCATGCCACACTTCACCTGCTGCAGCTTTGATTAGGTAATGATCATCTTGTTCAGTAGTCTCAATGCCTTTAAGTTTGTTGTGCAAGACAAGTCCATTAAAATCTTTGGTAAACAAAAGGTTGCTCCCTCCACCCAAGGTAAGCAAATTCAGTGCATTTTCTTTGGTGAAGTTAATAGCTTGGCGAATGTCATTTAAAGAGCTACACGCTGCATAATACTGTGCTTGCACGGCAATGCCAAAGGTATTGAGTCTTTTTAAAGATTTGTGCTGGTCAATTTGCATTGTCTCAAAGGTATGAAAATAGTCACTACCTTTGTTTGAGCTTGAACTCTAAGAAGAAAATACTGTTTTTAGGTGCTAAAGAAATTGCTTCTTATGCCTTAAATTATTTGATTCAACATCAAAACCAGCTCAACATTGAACTTGTCGGGGTATTGAGTAAAGACAATTTACTTGATAGGGGTGGCACAGTAAGAGCATTGGCTGAAAAGCATCACATTCAAATGTATGAAAAGCTTGATCAGATAGATGATTTAGGGCAAATTGATTTAATGCTTTCAGTGCAGTATCACAAAATCATTGATCAGAAGTATTTAAATAAAGTTAAAAAAGCGGTGAACTTACACATGGCTCCTTTGCCAGAATACAGGGGCTGCAATCAGTTTAGTTTTGCGATTTTACAGCAGGCCAAAGAATTTGG
>JAHDHZ010000007.1 GCA_020631045.1 Flavobacteriales bacterium
TAGTGATGAAAATGCACAAATTGAGAGTGATTTTCATTTCTCAGCCCAAGAAATTGTATAAAAATTAGATCTCTTAAATGATTAAAAGCTCAGCTTTTTTAGCTGGGCTTTTTTATTTTAGCACCCATCTTAACTCGGCACAGACTATGAAAAATCAAAACATCTCTTTTTCTTTAATCACTTTCTTATTTTTTGCATGGGGTTTTATGACCTGCTTAAACGACCTTTTGATTCCGCACTTTAAAGCTGTTTTTGAATTGAATTATTTTCAAGCTATGCTCGTGCAATCTGCTTTTTTTAGTGCTTACTTTTTCATTTCTCTACTGTACTTTTTATCTGCTCAAAACAACTATGACTTGATTGAAAAGTTTGGATACAAAAACACACTGGTCATTGGT
Organism: Flavobacteriales bacterium; assembly: GCA_020631045.1. Lineage (GTDB taxonomy): Bacteria > Bacteroidota > Bacteroidia > Flavobacteriales_G > JALEGO01 > JAHDHZ01. The sequence continues at coordinate 399 of JAHDHZ010000007.1, forward strand.
TTATTGATTTGCTCGGTTGGATGTTTAACCTTTATGTTGGCTGCAAAAATGAGCGTGTTTTCAATTTTTTTAATCGCACTTTTTATCTTAGCATCAGGCATTACTTTGATTCAGATTGCTGCGAATCCTTATGTGTCTATTTTAGGTGATCAAAAGAGTGCTTCAGCTCGATTGAATTTCTCTCAAGGATTGAATTCACTGGGATACACCATAGCGCCTGTTTTGGGCGGAATGATTTTATTTCAAGTAAGCCATCAGAGCACTCAAAATTTAATCAAACCTTACCTCTATCTTACAGTACTTTTTGCGTTTACTGCTCTAATCTTTAAACTGCTCAAGCTCCCAGAACCCAATTATGAAAAATCTCCTACAAACCTAAATGCCAAAGATGTACTTGCTCACCATCAATTTAAACACTCCATGCTTGCTATTTTCTGCTATGTTGGTGCAGAAGTAGCAGTAGGAAGCATTTTAATCAATTTTTTAGGCCTTGAAAATGTTTTTGGATTTGCTCCAGAAAAAGCCGATAAATTCTTGGCTTTCTATTGGGGAGGTCTTATGATCGGAAGATTCAATGGAGCGGTGTGGCTTAGCGAACTAAGGCAACAAAAAAAATTACTCAGTTCTATCTTATTAACACTTTTAAGTACTTTGGTAATTTACACAATGGCCATGAAAGGATGGGATGGTCATGTTTCATTGAATCAAACCTTAGTTTACTTAGGTTTTGTTGCGGTAAATTTCTTATTTTTTATAGTTGGAGGCAAGAGCTCAGCTGTATTGCTTAAACTTTTTGCTCTTGTTGTCTCAGCCTTACTACTTGGAGCTATTTTAATTCAAGGACAATTAGCTGGGTGGATGCTGATTGGCATTGGACTGTTTAATTCTATCATGTGGTCAAATATTTTCACCTTATCACTCAAAGGAATGGACAGAGCAAGTTCTATTGCAAGTTCTTTATTGGTAATGATGATTGTAGGTGGCGCATTGATTCCGCCTATGCAAGGTTATTTAACTGATGTGCTGGTACGTTTTCAATGCTCTGAAGCTTTCGCTTTAAGATGCAGTTTAATCTTACCCTTAATCTGCTATCTGTATTTATTTTATTACGCCAAATTAAAATCTTTTAGCGATACTGCATCTTAAAGGTTCCGCCCTTTGTGAAAGTTTGATGATCTATTCTTGCTTGCTTGAACTGCTGTTGCTGACAAAACACTCCCCAAAAAGCTTTATTTTCATTTGGCTTGTTGTTTTCTAGTACGATTTCTTTACCCTGGTAATATTTTTCTGACAATTGTATTTTCACACGATCAAAAATACTTGGGGTTATGCTGTAAGCAGGATTTGACTCACAGCCCCCATTCATTTGAAAAATACCCAACTTAAGCAGTACAGATAAACTACCCATCAGCCCCTGATCTTCATCACCGCAGTATCCTGCATTGGGTTCTAAATCAGAATACACTTTTTCAACTACCCTCTCAGACCAATAATGTGTTAAATCTGGTCTTGACAACTCATGAAAAATATGGGCCATATGAATTGAGGGTTGATTGCCATAATTCATATGTACTCGTGTGTTTTGCTCTTGTTCTCCTGCATCATGAGATTTTCCTGCTACAAAACTATGCTGCTGGGCAACCTTAAAAATACTGTCTAACCTTTCAATGCATTTCTCTGATCCACCCATTAAATCTGCCAAACCCTTTATGTCATGAGGTACCCACCATGTAAATTGAGCTGCATTGCCCTCAACCCATCCATTCTTATAAAGAAAAATATCCATTGAATCAACCCAAGCCCCCTTATTGTTCTTGAGCCACATATATTGTTTTTTAGGATGCCATAAATTTTTATAACTCTGAGATCTATGCATGAGCTTCTTATAGTTAACACGATCATTCAAAGCTTTTGAAAATTGAGCCAAACACCAATCTTGATATGCATATTCTAAGGTTTGCCCTCCTCCATCTTGGTGAAATACTTTGGCTTGTTTTTCAGGTAAAGGGTAAGGAACATAGCCTTTTTGATCATAATGTGAGAAGCCTCCACCCAAATTTGAATAATGATCGTACCCAGCTTTAGACATTAAACCTTCTACACTATGATTTTTCAATAATCCCTGATATGCTTTTTGAACATCAAAATCGCGAATGCCTTTTTGATAGGCACTTACGATAAAAGGTGTTGAAGAGGCCCCAGTCATTACATAGGTATAATTGCCTCCTGAAGGCCCCCTGGGAATCAATCCTCCATTTTCATACATGGTAAGCATTGATCTGATAAACTCACTGGTGATTTCAGGATAAACCAAATGCCATAAGGTATTTAATGTCCATTGAGCGCCCCAAAAACTATCTGAATTATACATCAGATGTTCTGGCTCACCATTTTTATCTAGAGCAACTGTGCGAACAACAGGCAAGTTTTGTGTCATATCCATATAAGAACCATTGTAATCACTTACTACCCTTCTACCTTGTAAAGCATGCCATAAATCAGTATAAAAGCGCTTTTGTGCTTTTTGTGTATTGCCCTGTACCTGGATTCTTGATAAATAAGTGTTCCACTCATCTTTTGATTCGTCAACAACACGCTGAAAATCAAAATGATTGAGCTCTGATTGCATATTTAGTTTTGCATTTTCTATACTGGTATAAGAAATCGCTACCTTCATCATAATTTGTTGACCTTGGTCTGTTTTAAAATGTAGGCCTACTCCTGTAGAATCAGAAGTTAAGAATTGAATATTTTGGTTAATTTTTTGTTTGTTTTTCCAAAATATTGCAGCATCAAACTCAGTATCAAACAAGGCATAATAAAACACCTTTGTTGCCTTTGGCCTTCTTTTGGTCTTTCCCATCAAAGCCCAACCTTGAATGGTTTTATGATTGACCAATTCAATATGAGCAGAGTCTGTAGCACAAGGTCCTAAGACAGTTGAGAAATCAAATAAAATAAATGAAGAGTCTGACTTGGGAAAAGTGTATTTGTGTAGACCAACTCTTTTTGTAGCTGTAAGTTCTGCATTGATCTGATAACTATTCAATTTCACTTGGTGATATCCTACTTCAACTGTCTCATCTTCATGTGAATAAGTACTTCCATATTGCCTTGATCCTAAATGACCTTTAAAGGTACCTGTTTGAGCAAATACTGGAACTGCAGAGAGTTGCCAGGCATGCACGTGAGAGAACGCTTTGATACTATCTTCATTGTAGCGATAGCCAGCATTCCAAGCACCATTGGTAATCATATCTGGTGAAAGATTCATCATGCCAAATGGACGAGAAGTTGAATTAAAATAAAACCATCTTGAATTAGCTGCATCAACTAAAGGTTCAACCATATCTGTGTAGTCTATAACATTTGAATGCTTGTGAGATGTGCTACAAGAAAAGATGCAAAGAATGCTTATGCAGGCTAAGATTTTAACTTTCATAACCCAAATATAGTGATACAAAAGTCATAAATTTGTAAAGTGAAAAATCTGTTCTTCTCTAAGACTTTTATTTATTTAGTAAGCTTTCAACTAAATGCACAATCTTCATGGGATCAGCTTGATGTCAACTACCAAAGCTTGATGCTCGAAAGCAAGACTGAAAAAGCCATTAAAATAGCTGAAAAACAGGTTGAAATTGCACACTCTTCAGAAACATCCAGCTACTTAAAACCTCTAAGCTATAGCAATTTGGCTGGCGCTCATCTACAAGCTAAGAATTTTGAGTTGGCTAAAATTAATTATAAGCAAGCTATTGAATTTGGAAAAGTATTTTTAGATACTTCAAACAGTAAACTCTTTAAATCTGACTTGAATGGCCTAGCGATTGCTCACTCAAGATTGGGCCATACAGATACAGCAATGACCATTTTTAGAAACGTACTCTCTCGCCTAAGCTTTAGAGATTCTAGTTTTAAGAAACAAGTGCATTTAAATATGATTGATTTATTTAAACGCCTTCAAAATGAAACAATGGTAAATAACCTTAGGGCAGAATTTAATTTAGCTGCAGACACCTCTTGTGATTGCAATAAAGAAAAAGAGCTCAGTACAATTCATTCAGAAGACTCAAAAGAATTTCATCCGACAAAAAGTGAAGAAAGCAAATTTCATATTGTTCAAAAAAATGAAAACCTGTATGCATTATCTAGAAAATACAATACTAGTGTTGAAAAGCTTATTTTCTTGAACAAATTAAGCTCATATAAAATCGTAGTAGGGCAAAAATTACAGGTTAAAAAATAATTTTATTCGTAAAAGCTTTTCAGTTTATTTAAAAAAGAATAGCCCTGCATATATCCGTCAATCTTACCTTTTTGCTGGCCATGCTCATCAAAAAATATTAAAGTAGGTAAATGTTCTACTTGATATTTTTGACTAAGCTCAATTCCATCAAAAGACTCTGTATCAACACTCAATGCCAGCATATTATAGTCTATGTAGTCAACCAAAGGCTCGTAACGAAAGGTTTCTTTCTTGAGTTTTTTGCAAGGCCCACACCAAGAGGCGTTGAAGTATATAAAATAAGGACGTTTATAGGCTTTTGTCTTTGCTAAAAAAGAAGCAAAAGATTCTTTAAAAAAGATAACTTCTTTAAAGGCAATAGTATCTTGATTTATTGTATCGTTTTTTAAACTATCGTAATACTGCTCAAATTGTTTGTTCAACGCTTCTATCTCAGCATCTTTGTATAGAGGCAGCTCATTATTTTGAGCACTCAAGAGCTCTACAAAGAGAACCAATCCTATGAACAACAGATAACGCACAATAAAAAAATCCTGTGTATGCAAAAGATACACAGGATTTTTGTTTTGTAATTATAAAACTTGAATTACTTTACACCTAAAGCTTTTAAAGTTTCAAAGTTTAAGTTACCAATTGGTAGGTTGTTGTCTTTTTGATATTCTACTAAAGCAGACTTAGTATCAGCTCCAAAAACATTGTCAACACCGTGAGGTCCTACGTTGTAACCAGCATTCATCAATGCTCTTTGAATCTGAGCAATTTTGCTTGAAGTTAACTTAGAGTTACACAAGATCTCTTTCCATTCACCAACAGTTTCAGGAGAAACCATTACTCTTTTAGAAACAGTTTTGTATTCAGCAGGAATAACAACTTCTTCAGTAGTCGCGGGAGCTACTAATACTTTTCTAGTCTCAGTTTTATAAATAGCTGGCAAAGTCTCTTCGATCACTCTAGCTGGCTGGTCAATCACTTTAGTGTAAACAGTCTTGTACACTGGTTCAGTTTTGATCTCTTCAAATTTAGCAGGAGTTTTCAACACTCTTTTATATACAGTTTTGTATTGAGCTGGAGTTTCTTTTAAACACCAAACATTACAATCTGAAGGATTTGCAGATAAACAGTTTGCATCGGCTTTACCTTTTACCCACTCTGTTTTTGAAGGAGAAACCAATACTTTTTCAGAAACAGTCTCGTAAGTCTCAGCAATGGTCTTCATTCTAGAAGTTCCTTCATGTACTAATACTTCTTCAGAAATAGTCTTGTAGGTAGCAGGAATTACTTTCTTTACAACTTGCTCTTCTTTCGCCAATACTTTGAATGTTTGAGTTTCATACTTAGCAGGAATTGTTTTTAATTTCTTTCCGGCAGGCTTTGTCATAATTCTCTCTGTCTGCGTTTCAAATACAGCAGGAATCTTACATTTAGCGTAACATTTTCCTGGCTCAGCGTTTGGTGGAAAATCTAAAAGCTCTGGAGTAGCATTGTTTTGCGCATTTAGCGTAGAAAATCCTAAAGCTAAAATGGCTATAAAGTTTAATTTTTTCATGGTTCTAAAGGGATTAAAATTTTGTAATGCGAATCTAGCGATTGAAAAAATAATGATCAAGCAAATGCAGTAAATAAGCAACAAATACTTTGTTAAAAGGTTTTTTTTAGATGTAAAATGCTTTAAAGGTTAGGGTAAACATAAAGTCATGAAACTTTTTAACCAAAAAAGTGGTATAAAAATGCAAAACACAACAACAATGCGCATTTTAAAATCAATTTTTATACTAGCCCTTATCTCATTCTTTTCTTTTCATTATGGGCCAAATGATGATCAAAATCAATTCACTGAATTTTTAGCCAACAGTTACTGTTCTAATGCTAAAGACATTTTAAATAAAAATAGTCACAACATTAGCAAATATGCTCAAAGCAATTCACTGAGTGATGTATTGACGGCTTTTCCTACAATGGTGCATGAACATTATCATAGATATACCCATTCAATCAATTTAGAATCTGAGGTTCGTAAATACTTTATCAATGATGATTTAACCATTGAAGTGAATACTTTTCCTGTATTTAGAAGTGAGGAGCTAAATGCTTTTGTGGATGAAGAATTTCAAAATCAAATTTTCAGGTATCAAGAGTACATTAGTTCTGATGATTTGAATTTAGATTCTCAGGCTAATGGGATTTTTGGAATTCTTGAGGAGTATACTGCTTATTATCAAGATTTACTTGCTTATCAAGAGCTTTATGGGTATTTGAGGGATCACATTGCTTTTAGCGAATCTCAGATTTGGGTTGATTATTTGATCAAAAACGCAGATGTTTTAACCTCAGGACATGAATTTAAACTCTTCATCTCTTGGTACATGCAATATGCCAAAATCAAACATCCTAAAACATATAGCCAAATTGTACAATCAGAACAACTTAAAAAGCTTTATAAAACTGTTAATGATGGATTTCAAAAAGCCTCAGAACAATATTATGAAAATAGAGCCACCATCTTAGATGAGCTTGCTCCTTATATTGACCAAAGAGCTTTGTACATAAGAACTAAAGGAGATCGCTATTTTTATGAATTACCAGATCAAAATGTGTCTAAAGTAGCCTCTTTATTGTGCTCTAAAGAACATGAAATATTACTTGCTTTAAGCCAATAAATAGTCTTTTAACAACTCTTTATAAGCTTTTGTATGAATTGAACTTTTGGTTTGAATCTCAATGGTATTTATAATCGGGGTTTCTTGATGTTTTGTAAATTCAAGTATGACTCTAACTGCTCTGCCTTTGGCTTTGATGATGATTTTTTGCTTGAGAAACAGTAACTGATTTAAAGCAGTTTTAATTGCCAAAAAACATTGAGCAAAGGGTAAAATCAGATAAATGCTTCCTGAACTAGATAGTATTTCAGTGCTTTTGAACATAAATTCAGATAAAGGTAAGTACTGATTGTTGCGCGCAAGTACTCTGTAACTTGGTTGATCTTTATTTACTTGAGTATCAAAAAATGGAGGATTTGAATAAATTAGATCTACTTTTTGTGTCGGCAAATAATCTTGAAACTTACAATGTTGCACCAAAAAACTATGCTGATCAAACTTAGCCGCCTCAATATTTGCCTTTGAACACTTCACTGCCTGAGGGTTTACATCTATTAAGTTAAAAGAAAGTGAGCTTGTTCTTTGAGCCAACATTAAGCTTACAACTGCGCTGCCACTGCCAACTTCTAATAATTGATTTGTGTTTTGAGGAACCTTTATAAAAGCTCCCAACAAAAGAGCATCTGTTCCTATTTGAAAGACCTGATCAAAGACTTGAACTTGAAACCTTTTAAACTTAAAAACAGACATTTAAAGAAAATTCATAGCCTATTTAAAGCTCAAAAAGCCCTTCAAATATTTGTACTTGAATGTTTTTATTGGAGTGATCAACTTCAATAATCAAACGCTCAGCTATGGGCACAAAATATTCTTTTTCATTTATCATTACACTGACCAAAGGGTTCACTTGATTGTCAATATGTTCTAAAATCAAACCAATCTCTTTGCCGTTTTGATCAACTAATTTATAGCCCTTAAACGTAGGAGCTTCTAATGCTTTAATTTCTTGGGCTTGCTCTAAAAAAATTTGTCTTTTAAGTAGTTCTTGAGTTTGGTCAATGTGATTTACTCCCTCAAAACTAAGTACAAATTGATTTTTTGATTTTTGATGCATCTCGACAACAAAAAACGGAATATAGCTGCCATCAATTAAACAATATAAATGATCGATTTGAAGATAATCTACAGGATTGGGAACATCAAAAAAAGCCACAACAGCTCCTTTGAGACCGTGTGGCTTTAATATTTTTCCGAGTAAGAAATAGTTCATGTTTCTTTACTCTTACAGAGCATTGTTAAGCTTGCTCTTCTTCTTTTGAATCAGCTTCTTTTGCTTCTTCTGGCTTTGCCTCAGCAACTGGCTCACTAGTTTCAGCAGGAGCTTCAGCAGCAGGCGGTGGAGCTAATTTCTCAGCAATTTTTTTCTCCATTTGTGCCTTGTATTCTTTTTCTGCTTTCAATTTCGCAGCAGCCAAATCTTGCTTTTCTTTTGCAATAGCATCGATCTTTTTCTGAACTTTAGCTTCTTTGTCTTTCAACCAAGCTTCAAATTTCTTCTCAACTTGCTCTTCAGTCAATGCACCTTTTCTAACACCATTTAATAGGTGATTCTTATAAATTGCACCTTTGTATGACAACATTGCTCTGCAAGTATCTGTAGGCTGTGCTCCAACTTGAAGCCAATGAACAGCTCTATCCATGTCAAAATCAATTGTTGCAGGGTTTGTGTTTGGATTGTACTGACCTATTCTTTCAATGTATTTACCATCACGCTTTGCTCTTGAATCAGCAATTACAATGTGGTATACTGGTCTACCTTTCTTTCCTTTTCTTTGGAGCCTAATTTTTGTTGCCATAAAATCTTAAAAATATGCTTGTACACGTACAAGCTTCGTTAAACATGAGGGCAAATTTACAACCTTTTGTCGAAAAACCATATGAATCACCTAATATGTTTTAATTTTGCGCACGCTAATGGGTGAACTTCTAGAACATATCGAGATTGAATCCTTTGCTGCAAAAGGCAAAGCACTTGCAAGATACGACGGAAAAGTCATTTTTGTCAAACAGGCTGTTGTAGGTGATGTGGTAGACATTAATATATACAGAAAGAAAAGAAAGTATTCTGAAGCAGAAATTGTTAAAATTCATAAATACTCAGACTTAAGAACCACTCCTTTTTGCGAGCACTTTGGCACTTGTGGTGGGTGTAAATGGCAAAATTTATCTTATTCGCATCAATTACAATTCAAACAAAATGAAGTTGTTGAGAATATGAAGCGCATTGCCAAACAAAAAGAATTCAACATTCAACCAATTATTCCTTCTAAAAATCAACAGTTTTACAGAAATAAACTTGAGTACACTTTTTCTAACAAAGCCTGGGTTGATGACAAAGAACAATTCAAAGCTCAAGGAGCACAACAAAATGCTTTAGGTTTTCATGTTCCAGGGAGGTTCGATAAAGTATTAAGCATTGATAAGTGTTATTTACAAAATGATCTACAAAACAAGATTAGAAATTTTGTTGAAGACTACTGTAATGAGCATGACTATGCTTTTTATGACATTAGAAAGCATGAAGGATTGATGCGCAATTTGATCTTAAAAAGTACCCAAGATGGTCAATGGATGGTGATTTTAATTTTTGCTCAAAATCAACAAACCAAAATCACAGAACTTTTAGATGCTTTAAAACAAACATTTTCTGAAATTTCATCACTTTATTTTGCCATAAACACAAAACTAAACGACAGTACTTTTGATTTGCATATGCAACATTACTGTGGAAGTAAAATCATCACAGAAAAACTGAAAGAGTATACTTACCAAATTGGCCCTAAATCTTTTTTTCAGGTTAACATTGAGCAAACTGTTGCGTTATATGACAAAATCATTGAGTTTGCTGCATTTAAAAAATCTGATCTGGTCTATGATTTATATTGCGGTGCAGGAAGCATAGGAATTTATATCTCTAAACTCGTTAAAAAGGTCATTGGTATTGAATATGTTGAAGAGGCTGTAAAAGATGCCAAAGAAAATAATCATTTAAACAAGGTTGAGAACCTTGAATATTTTGCTGGAGATATGCACAAAGTATTGACCAAAGAATTTATACAGCTAAATAGTCAAGCTGATGTCGTTATTTTAGATCCTCCCAGAGCTGGAATGCACCCTAAAGTGTGTCAAAGACTTCTTGAGATGAGTGTTGAAAAGATTGTTTACGTAAGCTGCAACTCTGCCACACAAGCTAGAGATATTGAAATTTTATCTTCTAAATATAACCTTGTTGAAATTTGCCCCGTAGATATGTTTCCGCACACACATCATGTAGAAAATGTGGCACTTTTAACACTAAAGTGAGAGTTGAAAAACCATATCATCAAGCATTAAAAGCCTTTAGTGAGCTCAACCAGTTAAGCTACAAAGGGCCTATAACAGATGAATTCTTAACACCTTTATGGATTGTTAGTGAAGAGGTTTTTTTTAAAAATGCTTCTTCAAAAAAAGCGAAAAAACAACAACATATTCTTATTGAGCTTAGCCAAAACATCAATCAACACAGCATCAATAAACAAGGTGAAATTGACATTGAATTCAATGAAAAAAAGCAAGCTACTATTTGTTGCTTTAATAAAATATCGAATGATCAAATTGTGGAGCTAAAACATCATTTACAAGAACTTTCTCAAGCCAGTCAAATAGGACTCACAAAATTATACATAAAGGGCTTGTCTAAAAAAATGACAAAAAAAACAGCTGGCTTAGGCCTCATTCAAGTATTCAAGTACGCAGAAAAAATTCAATATGATTTTATTGAAAAAAACGGACAATATTTTTATCTTTTAAAGGCTATTTTATAAACATGGAACCACTTATCATAAAAGCAACAGAATATACACCAGAAATTACTTTAGACAAAGAGGCTGCTTTATTTGAATTCAAAGGCAACTCTTTACCAGAAAATGCTGTGAATTTCTTTGCTCCAGTTATTGAATGGTTTGAAGATTACAAAGAAAAGCCTCTAGAAAAAACAGAAGTCGTTTTTAATCTTGGTTACATCAATTCTTCTTCTTCAAAAAAAATTATGGAAGTTTTAGAAGAACTAGAAGAAATCATGGATGAAAAAAAGGTACAAATCAATGTTTTCTGGAGATATGAAGAAGATGATGAAGTAAATGAAGATACAGGAAAGGCCTTTCAAGAAATTACTTCTATTCCTTTTAAATTAGAGGTTTACTAAGAAACTGTTTAAATTTAAGCTTCTTCTTAAAACTCGAATCTTAGCCTTAGATTGATTCTCCTTGAGGTAAGAAAATTGGGAATCGCCCATCTATTGTTGCTGATGTCTTTGATCCACAAATAAGAAATCGTATTGTTAATTTCAAATAAATTGAATACCTCTAGAGTTAGCCATATGTTGTTAAAATGCTTGAAAGCTCCTATGTTTTTACTTTGTGCATCCTTTAACAAAGCTGAAAATCCAATATCTACCCTTCTGTAAGGCGGAACCTGCAATGTATCTCTTGTTCTAAACAACAACTCTCCGTATGGAATTCTAGTGCCGTACAACATATTCAAATGTACCTTGAACTTTGGATTCCCCGGTAAGTAATCTTGAAAAAACAAACCAATATTTAATCTTTGATCTGTAGGCCTTGGAATAAATCCTGGACTTACCAATTGAGAATCTACTACTTGCTGATCAACAGTAAAGGGTCTGATAATTTCATTGTTGTCATTATAATAAACTAAATAATCATCGCCCTGAATATCTTCTTTTGCGCTTAATAGAGAAAGGCTTAGCCAAGAATCAATGCCTTTGACAAATTCTCCGTTTAATTTAAAGTCTATGCCTGTAGTTTTTGATCTGGCTATTAAATCAGGGTAATAGCGAATTCTAACATTTTCAACAAAATAAGGCAAGACATTCCACCCATATTTATAATATGCTTCTGAATTAAAAATAAAAGGGCGATTCCACATTGAAAAGCCTTTAGAAATACCAGCTACAATTTGAAAAGTTTGTTGTGCTTTCACATTTAAGTTTAAAGAACCGTCTAACCTTCTCAACTCTCTGTAAAATGCAGGCTGGTTATATAATCCCATTGACAAACGATAGGTCATTTGAGCAGAATCCCTCAAAGTTGAAAAGGTCAATCTTGGGCTAACCAACACTTCTTTGTTCACAGTCCAATAATTAGAACGCACGCCAAGGTTTGAATGAATTTTTTTATCAAATAACTCAAACCATTTTGAATGCTGAACAAAACCACTAAATCGATGAGAATTCAACTTATTATTTGAACGGATGGATTGATCAATTTCAAAGTCTGGATACGCTTGAAGCTCAGGGGAGGTATATCCAACCGAATCTTGTGGATGCACCAATGAATAGCCTGATGAATCAATCAAATTCCACTCTTTATACACATCATCAATGATCTCAAAATTGTGCTGCACACCTATTTTTAATTCAGATTGTTTAGGCATTGTTTTTAAAAACAATAACTTATTGGTAAATACTGAGGCATTAAAAGTGTTTCTGGCGTGGTCTAAAAATCCTCCAACCCCAAGAGTAAAAGTCTCATTTCCAAAATCTTCACTACCCAAATCAGCTTCTAATTCACTTAACCTGTAGAGCCCTAGAACATCGTAAAACTCTCGTTCATTTGAATGAAAAAATGAACTGATGTACTTCAATTTACTTCGATCAAACTGTTTTTCTGCAGAAAAAGCTGCTGTATAGGTATCAAACTTGTTTTGCTCCTCTCCTTCATAAAAGACACTTAAACGCAGGGCTTGTTGAATGGTTCCAAAATCAGTTTGTCTGCTCTGTGGTTTGAAATTATAAGCATTGGTGGCCACATTGATGAGCAGTGAAAATTTAAAATCTTCAATGGGTTGATAAGTCAAGAAAGATTGGTAGTCTAAAAAATTAGGAGCAAAACTTCCGTCAGTCTCTAAGGCTCCTAACAAATATCTATTGGTACGATATCTCAATGCATGCGACTGAGTAAACTTATGGTTCTTACTCTTATCTGCAATGTAAAATTGGGCTCCTAGCAAACTCATTGAAATGGCACCTGCACTAGAATCTACCTCTTTATAGGTTACATCAAGCACTGATGAGATTTTGTCTCCGTATTGAGCGGCAAATCCACCCGCAGAAAAATACACAGACTCAACCATATCAGGGTTGATAAAACTCAAGCCTTCTTGCTGACCTGAACGTACTAAAAAAGGGCGATAGATTTCAATATCATTTACATAAATCAAATTTTCATCAAAATTTCCGCCACGCACAGAATATTGAGCACTCATTTCATTTCTTGAACTTACGCCCGCTTGAGAAAACAACAAAGATTCAAAACTTCCAGATGCCGTAGGTAAAGCTTTGAATTTTTTAGCATCAATTTCTTGCATTTCAGGCAACTTCTCAATGGCATTGTCTTCAATATTGATCTGAGGCAACGCCTTGGCATTAGAATAAAGCACAAAAGAGCCCAAGCTCTGATTGCAAGAGACTTGCTGTACAACCGTGTGAAATGATAAATGAGAGAAGACAAGGGTTAATTGCTTTTCAGAACTTTTGAATTCAAATCTTCCTTGATCATCAGTGATGCTTCCCAAGGTTGGATTTGATTGAGCATATACATTCACACTTTCTAGCGCATTGCCAGAAGCGTCAACTACTCTGCCTTTGTACGTACAATCTTGTGCATAAGAAAATGCAAAAAGGGCTGATAAAATCAAACTTGATAGAACATACTTCACAACCTCAAAGGTATTTGAATTTTATATGAAACCACGTTTTATTGTTATTATTGTGCTGTAAACTAAAAAAATGGCCCTAGTCACTCCGCTTTCTGAAAATCACGACAAAGAAGTTCAAGAACTGGCAGACTTTTTTAACGAAACGCTCGGATTTTGCCCTAACAGTGTGCTTACGATGCAAATCAGACCTGCTATTGCTAAAGCATTTATTCACTTGAATAAAGCTGTGATGGACAATCAAGAATCTTTAACTGCTGAGTTGAAAAGATTGGTCGGATACCTCACCTCTCACGTTACGGGTTGTCAATACTGTAAAGCACATACCATACTTGCTGCCAAGCGTTATGGAGCAAGTGAGCAGCGTCTGAAAAATATATGGAACTACAAAAACAGTTCACTTTACACAGAGCGCGAAAAAGCTGCATTTGATTTTGCCATTGCTGCATCAACAATTCCGAATGGTGTTGATCAACATATTGAACAAAATTTAAAAAAGCATTTTACCGAAGGAGAGGTCGTAGAATTGTTAGGCGTTATCTCTTTGTTTGGATTTTTAAATAGGTGGAATGATTCTATGGCAACAACACTAGAACAAGGAGCGATTCAGGCGGGTAGTAAATACCTACATGAAAACCACTGGGCTGTTGAAAAGCACAAGTAAATTTAACCTTGAGATAAAGTATCGATTATAATTAAACCTGTAAGCGCAGCAGTTTCAACTCTTAATCTTTTTTTGCCTAAAGAAACTGCAATTACTTGATTTGACTCAGCCAACTGTACTTCTTTATCTGTAAAGTCTCCTTCTGGGCCAATAAGTAAAGAAATAGCATCACCCTTTAAGGGCAAGTGAGTAAGCCTTTTTTTGGTTGAATTTTGACAGTGCGCAATCAGCTTGAAATCAGAAACATCTTTTTCAAGAAATTCATTTAGTCGTGTAATTGGGTGGAGTTTGGGTAAAAAAGCACTTTGGGATTGCTTCATAGCAGAAATTAAAACCTTTTGCAAACGATCAGGGTTGTTGATTTTCTTACGCTCACTATTTTGAGAAACAATGGGCACAATTTGGTCAACACCAATTTCACAAGCTTTTTCTAAAAACCAAGTGTAGCGATCTAAACTTTTAGTTAGCGCAACTGCCATAGTGATTGATACAGGTGCTTTTTTTTCAAAATTACGCTCTAAAACACTTAATTGTACATTTTTCTTATCTGCTTGTTCTATCAAACAAGTTGCTAAAAGCCCTTTACCGTTGGTCACTACAACCTTTGAACCTTGCGTTAAGCGCAGTACTTTTAAAAGATGATGAGCCTCTAACTGGTTGAGTAAAAAGCTTTCTTGTTGATCTAAGTCATGCTGATAGAATCTATGCATCAGATAAAATTAAAAAACTTCAAATAGATCTTACAAGCCTTCATATATTTTAAATCGAAACAAGCCCTTTGATTGAATAAAATGTTGCAATGAGGTTTTTAAAACTCCAAGCCCATAGGTGACACTTCTCGAAAAATTAATCGAAGAGGCTTCTTCAAAATACTTGGTCGGACATGTAATTTCTGCGATTGAAAACTTAGCGTAAATAATCTGAGAAAGCATTTGATTGTCAAACACAAAATCATCTGAATTTTGGTCTAAAGGCAAACGCTCTAAGACTTCTTTTGAAAAGGCTCTAAAACCTGTATGGTATTCAGAAAGTTTGTGATTACACAACAAGTTCTGTGAAAGTGTTAAAAATCGATTGGCCAAATATTTATACAATGGCATACCTCCCTGAAGAGCTCCTACCCCTAAAATTCTTGAACCCAACACCGTATCATAAAGACCTTGAGCTATAAGGTAACACATTGATGGAATTAATTTAGGAGTGTACTGATAATCAGGATGTAACATTACCACAATGTCTGCTCCGATTTCTAAGGCCTTTTTATAACAGCTTTTTTGATTTCCACCATAACCCAAATTCTCATCATGCTGAATTACATAATCTATATTTAATTTTTTAGCCAGCTTATAGGTGTCATCCGTACTGTTGTCATCTACTAAAATAACCTGATCAACTACATTAAAATCTATCTCTTTATATGTTTTTTCAAGCGTTTGTGAAGCATTGTAGGCAGGCATCACGACCACTATTTTTTTATCTCCTATCATCTTTGCTGTGTTTGATTTACTGAATTGATTTGCAAGTAACCTATACATCGGTCATAATCATCTGAAAAACCTTTGTGATAAATCAATATCTGATAGTCATTCTCTGTCTGACGATGATTGCCTTCTGTAAAAGTATAATCAAATAATTGTTTAGGCTCGTTATAAGTAGCGTATAAATAACTATGAAGACCTTGTTTTAACAACAAGTGTTTATAGTACACCTTGTAAGTAGTGTCGTATTTCATTTCACAATTACGCTTTTCTAATGAAGGGTTGCAAACACTTCCTGTAAGAAAAACAGGGGCATCTAATTGGTGTTTACTCTTTAAGCTAAATTGAACTTTTAAATACTCACTAGAATTTTCTGCTTGAATGTTCAATTCATTGCCTATAATTGGCGTTCCATTAAAATCTTGTTGAAAAACATAAGCCATTGAAGCTCTTTTTTGATCTGGATATAAATCTACTTCGACAGGATTGTTCAATATAATTTCTGAAACCATTGCTGGCTTATAATGAATTGACTTTAAATCAAGCATTCTGTATTCATTTGATCCGAAAAAATTAGATTGCTCATCCACCCCAAATTCAATCTCGTCTCCTTTCACAAACAAAGGTTCTAAACTTCTTGCATGATTCCAATCTTGATTTTGAAAAGCTTTTACGTTCAAATCTTGATACGGTTGAGAAATTTGATAATTATTTTGAGCAAAAACACTGAAACTTAATTGCTGTTTTGATCTGGTATATTCTGCAGAAGAAGAAGGTAGAACATTTGCCTGAATCTGAACACGCTCTTCACACACAACAAAGCGTTTTTTAACAACCACCAAAGAAGTGTCATCATCTTGATAAACCTCTAGCAAATAATTGCCAGATCTCAAAAACTCAAACTGACTGTTAGGAATTTCAAGTTGGTAATGAATATAGTTTGAGTATTGGGCAGAAGAGTAGTCAATGTCAGTTATGTAATCCCAGTTATTTCCATTGATATACTCCATGGGCAATAAACTGCTTTTGTTAAAATGTGCATCACAATGTGTTATTCTGTAAGCATAATCTTGAGGCTCAGCCAATAAATCGTCAAAAGAAAAAACTAAAGGTTGATCTGTATTTAAAAAATATACTGGAAACGATAAAGGAGCATCTTTAGGATGCATTAATACAGTTTTAATATTGCTCTTCAATTCATATGTCTTCTGGGCATTACCAAGTGTAGTAAACACCAAAAGCAGCAGTAAAAAAATCATCAATTTAGACCTATTCAAAACAAAAATTATTTTGCGAATTTATATATAGTTTATTTAAATCTAATTTTTACATTTGTCATCAAACAATTGTTAATGGCCTCTAAAGTCATCAAAATAAGAAAAGGTGCTAATGTAAAGTTAAAAGGAGACGCACCACTCAAATTAATAGCTGAAGCTTCGTCTTCTGTTTACGCATTAAAACCAACTGATTTTCACGGGTTAACTCCAAAGCTCTCTGTAAAACAGGGCGATAAAGTAAAGGTGGGCTCTACCGTTTTCTTTGATAAGAAAAGGCCTCAAATCAAGTTTACTTCTCCTGTAAGTGGTGTTGTAAAAGAAATTGTAAGAGGTGCAAAAAGAAAAATACTTGAAGTACTTATTGAAAATGATGGCAAAATGACTTGTGAGTCATTTAAAGTCGATACAAAAGACAGGGCAAGCATCATTCAAGCACTTACTTCTTCAGGACTTTGGCCATTTATTAGACAAAGACCTTTTTCAACAATCGCAAACCCTGAGCAGACACCAAAATCCATTTTCATCTCTGGATTTAACAGCAATCCTTTGGCTCCAGATTATAACTTTATCTTAAATGGTGAAAAACAAGCCATTCAATCTGCAATTGATGCACTCTCACTATTGACTGACGGAAAAATCTATTTAGGATTGCCTAAAAACAACGCTGCTGAAGATCTTAAAGGATTAAGCAATGTTCAAGTCAATACATTTGACGGTCCACATCCTGCTGGAAATGTAGGCATTCAAATACATCATATTTCTCCGATCAATAAAGGAGACTTAATTTGGTATGTTGATGTTCAAAACCTAGTGAATATCGGTAAGTTTTTGAGTACGGGTAAATATGATGCTTCAAAAAAGATTGCCTTGGCAGGATCATCGCTTTCTGAAAGAGGTTATTTCAATGTGATCTCTGGTGCTCAAATATCTTCAATCACTCAAGATCGTGTGAATAATGACGCAGCGCGTTATATAAGCGGCAATCCTTTTACCGGATCTCAAATTGCAAAAGATGGGTACTTAGGGTTTTATGATGATCAAATCACCATCTTAAATGAAGTGCAAGACGCTGAAATGTTTGGGTGGATCATCCCTTCACCAAAAAAGAAAAGTTTTTCAAGAGCATTTTTCAGCTGGCTTACTCCAAACAAATCATATGAGCTTAACACCTCAATGAATGGTGAGGAGCGCGCTTTTGTGGTATCGGGTCAATACGAAAAATTATTGCCCATGGATGTGCTTCCTGTACAGCTCTTAAAATCAATCTTAATCGAAGATGTAGAATTGATGGAAAACTTAGGCATCTACGAAGTCGCTCCAGAAGATTTCGCCTTGTGTGAATTTGCTTGCACTTCAAAGCAAGATGCTCAAAAAATCATTCGAAAAGGATTAGACATCGTTCAAAAAGAATTTGAATAAATATTTATGAAGGCTTTACACAACTTTATAGAAAATAACATCAAGCCTACCTTCGATGAAGGAGGTAAGCTAGAAAAGCTGTATCCGGCTTATGATGCTTTATACACATTTTTATTTGTGCCAGCACATGCTAATCATCATGGCGTACACGTTCGCGATGGCATTGATTTGAAGCGTACTATGGTCACTGTAATTTTAGCATTGGTGCCCTGCTTGCTTTTTGGTATTTGGAATACAGGCCACCAACATTTTTTAGCATTAGGTCAAACTGCTGAGTTTTGGGACAAAGTATTATTTGGAGCACTCAAGGTAATGCCTATTGTTGTGGTGTCTTATACTGTAGGATTAGGTGTTGAGTTTGCTATGGCTGTAATTAAAAAATCTCAAGTTGAAGAAGGTTTTTTGGTCTCAGGTATGTTGATTCCACTTTGTTTGCCTGCTGATATCCCACTTTGGATGGTGGCTGTGGCTACAATTTTTGCCGTTTTAATTGGTAAAGAAGTTTTTGGAGGAACAGGCATGAATGTTTTAAACCCTGCATTAACTGCTAGAGCTTTCTTATTTTTTGCCTACCCTACTTACATGTCAGGAGATACGGTATGGCATGCTGATGAGGCATTCTCTGGTTCGGTAGATGCTGTTACAGGTGCCACTGCTTTGGGTGATGCTGCTGCTAAAATGCCAGTAGATCAAATTGGGGCAAAATACGATATGATGGCCTCTTTTATTGGTACAATTCCTGGGTCAGTCGGCGAGACATCAGTAGTAGCCTGCCTGATCGGAGCTTTTATTTTATTGCTCACAGGCATTGGTTCTTGGAGAATCATGGCTTCTATGGTTTTGGGTGGATATACTATGGGATTGATTTTTAACTTTTTTGCAGTAAATCCGCTCATGCAAATTGATGCCCTACATCATTTATTAATTGGTGGATTTGCTTTTGGATGTGTTTTTATGGCTACAGATCCTGTAAGTGCTGCACAAACCAACACAGGTAAATATATCTATGGGTTTTTATGTGGATTTTTAGGCATTATGATTAGGGTCTTTAACCCTGCATATCCTGAAGGCATTATGTTGGCTATTTTATTTATGAATGTAATGGCACCAATGGTTGATCATTATGTAGTGCAAGCCAACATCAATAGAAGATTAAAACGATTAAACACTGTAAACGCTTAAGATGAATACCAACAGTAACGCATATACATTTGTTTTCATGGCTGTTTTAGCCATTGCGGTCTCTATATTGCTCGCATCAACAGCTGAAGGGTTAAAGCCTTTTCAAAAAGAAAACATCAAGAAAGAGAAGATGCAAAATATTCTAGCATCAGTGGGCATAAAAGTAAGTCCAGAGAACGCGCAGTCTAGTTTTGATCAGTATATTGTCAATCAAATTGTATTAGATGGCAAGGGTGATGTAAAAACGTCTAATAAAAAAGCTTTTGATGTAGATGTCTTAAAAGAATACAAATCGGGCTTGAACAGCATTTATGCACAACATCAAAATGATGCTTCTGCAAGAGCTAATGCTTTAATAGAAAAGGATGCCAATTATCCTTTGTTTGTATGCAAGAAAGAAAATGGAACGACCAATTACATCATTCCTGTTGTTGGTAAAGGACTTTGGGGCCCAATATGGGGGTATGTAGCCCTTGAAGAAGATAAGGCAACAGTTTCAGGAACTACGTTTGATCACAAAACAGAAACCCCAGGTCTTGGTGCTGAAATCAATCAAGCATTTTTTCAAGTACAATGGGTAGGTAAAAAGATATTTGACAATGATGGAAATTTCACTTCTGTAAAAGTGTTAAAAGGAGGCAACACAGCTTCAAACCCGCATGGAGTAGACGCTATCAGTGGCGGCACCATTACTAGTAACGGAGTAAGTGAAATGGTTGAACGTACGCTTTCAATATATGAACCATATCTTAAAAATTCATAACACATGTCAGCACTAGCAGAAAAGAAGAAGCCTTTTTTTGGCAAAAAAGAAAAAAAGTTAATCACTGATCCTTTTGATGATAGCAACCCTATCACAGTTCAGGTATTGGGTATTTGCTCAGCTCTTGCCATTACCGTTCAGGTAAAACAAGCAGTTGTGATGAGTATTTCTGTGATTTTTGTAATGGTATTTTCAAGTTTGATTGTCTCGCTTTTAAGAAACTTGATTCCTACTCGAGTGCGTATTATCGTTCAGTTGGTGGTAGTAGCTACAATGGTGATTTTAGTTGATCAAGTACTGAAAGCTTATGTCTATGATGTAAGTAAACAACTTTCAGTATTCGTAGGATTGATCATTACCAACTGTATTGTAATGGGCCGTTTAGAGGCTTTTGCGTTGGGCAACAAGCCTTTTCCTGCGGTGATTGATGCAATCGGAAATGGTCTTGGTTATGGCATTATCTTGATCATTGTCGCCTTTGTAAGAGAATTATTTGGTTCTGGTAAACTATGGGGCTTTCAAGTCGTTCCGCAAAGCTTTTATGATTTCGGGTACGTCAATAATGGGCTGATGATTTTGCCTCCCATGGCTTTAATTACTGTGGGTATTATCATTTGGATTCAGCGAAGTAGAAACACAGCGTTAATCGAAGAAAATTAAGCATTATGGATTTAGTAAACATCTTTGTTAAGTCAATTTTTGTAGACAATATGATCTTTGCCTACTTTTTAGGCATGTGTTCATATTTAGCGGTATCTAAAACTGTGAAAACCGCCTTTGGGTTGGGAATGGCCGTCATATTCGTTTTGGTGGTGACCGTGCCGATGAATTATCTGTTAGAGAATTATGTGTTAAAAGAAGGCGCGCTGGCATGGATTGATGCTTCATACGCCTCAGTTGACTTGAGTTTCTTGAGTTTCATCATGTTCATTGCTGTGGTAGCTGCCATAGTACAATTGGTAGAAATGCTGGTTGAAAAACTCTCTCCTGCCCTTTACGGATCTTTAGGTATTTTCTTGCCCCTTATTGCCGTGAACTGTTCAATCTTGGGTGGTGCACTATTTATGCAAGAACGACAGTATTCTAGCATCGCTGAGGCAACAAGCTTTGCTTTAGGTTCAGGTATTGGATGGTTCTTGGCTATTGTGGCCATTGCAGCCATCAGAGAAAAAGTGCGTTATTCAAACGTTCCTGCCCCATTAAGAGGATTGGGCATTACATTTATCATCACAGGACTCATGGGCCTTGCCTTTATGAGCTTTATGGGAATTGAATTATAATATATAAGATATGGGAATTACTTTAGTTGCGACTACCATTGCGTTTTTAATCTTATCACTACTCTTAGTGGCTTTATTGTTGTTTGCAAAAGCCAAACTCACTCCTTCTGGAGCCATTAGCCTGAATATCAATGGTGAGAAAACCATAGAAGTTGAAGCAGGAAGCACGATTCTTTCTACCCTGGGCAACAACAAAATCTTCTTACCTTCTGCTTGTGGAGGCGGTGGTACTTGTGCTATGTGCAAATGTCAGGTCTTGAAAGGAGGCGGAGAAATTTTACCTACAGAAGCACCTTATTTCTCTAGAAAAGAAATCGCAGATAATTGGCGTTTAGGTTGCCAGGTGAAAATCAAAGAAGATATGGATATTCAAATTCCTGAAGAAATCTTTGGTATTAAAAAGTGGGAATGTGAGGTGATCTCTAATTACAACGTAGCGACATTTATCAAAGAATTTATTGTAAAGCTCCCAGAAGGTGAAACCCTTGATTTTGAAGCGGGTGGATACATTCAAATTGATGTACCTGAAGTGACTGTTAACTATAAAGACTTTGATATTACTGCTCACCCTAAATATCATGATTCACCTGATAAATTTCAAAAAGATTGGGATAAATTTAATTTATGGCCTCTTAAAATGACCAATGATGAACCCATCTTTAGAGCCTATTCAATGTCAAATCACCCAGCCGAGGGTAATATTGTATCACTCACCATTCGTATTGCCACTCCCCCATTTGACAGAGCGAAAAATACTTGGATGGATGTAAACCCAGGAATCTGTTCTTCTTATGTATTTTCTAGAAAGCCAGGTGATAAAGTGACTATTTCTGGCCCTTACGGTGAATTCTTCATTAAAGAGACTGAAGCAGAGATGCTCTACATTGGTGGTGGTGCAGGTATGGCCCCAATGCGCTCTCACTTATACCACTTATTTCATACCCTTAAAACAGGTCGAAAAGTAACGTTCTTCTACGGAGGTAGAACCAAACAAGAGCTCTTTTATGTAGAAGAATTTAGAGAAATTGAAAAGAAATTTCCAAACTTTAGATTTGCAGTTGCCCTTGACAACCCTTTACCCGAAGACAATTGGGAGCTGAAAAAAGATTTAGATGACCCTAATGGCGATGGATTTAAAGGCTATGTGCACCAAGTAGTAATTGATGAATTTTTAAAGAAGCATGATGCTCCTGAAGACTTAGAATTGTATTTTTGTGGACCTCCAATTATGAATCAATGTGTACTTCAGATGGCTGAAGATTGGGGGATTCCTGATGAGAATGTTTCATTTGATGACTTCGGAGGGTAACTTATTTTTTTAATCAGCTTTTCGTTATCTCACAAAATAAAAATACTCACTTACACCAGTAAGCTCCGTTTTTAATTTTGTAAGATGCCTCAACCTGATCAAAAACATTGCGTTACCTTATCAATAAAAGTTTCTTTTTTTTGCTTACTCCTTATTTATTCATGTTCTAGTAAAAAGAACAGTTGGATACAACTTTCTGGAAATACTCAAGGCACCACCTACTCTATCGTTTATGAAGATGCTGGGGCTAAAAATTATGCCTCACAAATTGATTCTATTTTAAATCAAGTCGATCTAGAGCTTTCAACTTATAGAGCTGATAGTAAAATCTCAGCTTTTAATAAAGCTGCTGACACCTCTTTTGTGTTTGATCAACATAGTTTCTTATTCAAAGAAATGTGTGCTGAGAGCTTTAAGATTCAACAACAAACAGGTGGGTATTTCATGCCTAGTGTTGGCCCTATGATTGATTATTTTTACAAAGTAAATGATTCGCTTTTTAACAAGGCCTTTGACTCTTTAAACGTCATTTGTCATGATATTCAATATCATTTTCAGAATGATGAGTTAACTTCTATCTCAAAAACTAAAGTAGAAAGCTCTCTAAACTTCAACGCAATTGCACAAGGGTATAGTTGTGATTTAATTGCTTTATTTTTTAAGCAAAAGAATATCTCAAATTTCATGATTGAAATTGGCGGTGAGGTTTTAACAAACGGAAAAAATAAAACAAACCTGCCTTGGAATATTGGAGTTGACAAACCAGTAGAAACTCAAGAACAAAGAGCCTTACAACTCATTCTATCTATTGACTCTGGAGCTGTTGCTACTTCAGGGTCTTATAGAAATTATAAAATCAAAAACAACCAGAAATACGCACATATACTAAACCCTAAAACTGGGCACCCTATTGCCCATAACACACTAAGTGTTACAGTTTACCACCCAAACTCTTGTGCCTTAGCTGATGCTTATGCAACTGCTTTTATGAGCATGGGTAAAGAGCGTGCACTTTTATTTTTAGAAAAAAACAACCACCTAAATCTCTCGGCTTATTTTATATTTGACCAAAAT
The DNA here is from genome assembly GCA_020631045.1 of Flavobacteriales bacterium. Classification (GTDB taxonomy): domain Bacteria; phylum Bacteroidota; class Bacteroidia; order Flavobacteriales_G; family JALEGO01; genus JAHDHZ01. Next base: position 24,462 of record JAHDHZ010000007.1, read on the forward strand.
GCTGAATTTAAAACACAATACTCTACATCTTTTAAGCGCCTGATCAAACGTGAAATTTCAAACTAGCATAGAAGTTAAAAACAAAAAAGCATACTTTGAGTATGAAATTTCAGACAAATACACATCTGGCATTGTACTTACAGGTACTGAAATCAAATCAATACGCCAGGGAAAAGTCGCCATTAAAGAGTCTTTTTGCGAATTTAAATCTGGTGAACTTTTTATTGTCAATATGCATATTGACCCTTATGAAATGGGCACTTACAACAATCATGAACCAAGAAGAAAGCGCAAGTTATTGCTTAATAGACAAGAACTCAATAAACTTTTCAAAGGAGTAAAAACAAAGGGGATGACCATTGTGCCTCTTAAACTTTTTCTCTCAGAAAAAGGATTGGCTAAAATTCTACTAGGACTTGCGAAGGGCAAGAAAATTCACGATAAACGAGAATCAATCAAAGAGAAAGATCTTAAAAGAGAATTAGATCGAAAGCTTAAAAATTATTGACCTTCTGTGGGAACACTCAAAGGCTTTAAATCAATAGCTCTGTTGACTTCTTGGTAAGCAGAACCTGCAGGAACTTCTAAGGTCTCACTGAAAATAACTCCAACATTTCCTTCGTAATCAATGTTATAGGTTTTTCCTGGGTGTAAAATAATAATGTATTTTCCAGTTTGAGAATTAGGTATGTAATTACCCACTAGATCGCCATTTTCAGCATCAGTAACTGTAATAAATAAATCTTGTGGAATATTGCCTTGATCATCTTTTGCGATGCCTTTATAAACCGTTAAAGGAGTCGGAGAAACATCAGGAAAAGTGATCTCATAAATATCTTGTTTCCCAAATCCATCACCTCTAAAAGTAGAGTACATAGCTCTTCTTCTATCAAGTGTGGGCTTGAAATGAATATCGTCTGCAGGTGAATTTACAGGGTAGCCTAAGTTTTGAGGCTTTGACCACTTATTTTTTTCAAGTTCAGTAAAGAAAATATCGTAACCCCCAATACCTGGGTGGCCTTTAGAACTAAAAAACAATGTAATGCCATCTGGATGCATAAAAGGTGCATTTTCATCTTCTTCAGTATTGATCATCTGACCTGCATTTTGAGCTAGCGCCCACGCACCATTCGGTAATTTATTACAAAAATAAATATCCTTACCTCCAAATCCTCCCGGACGATCACTTGAAAAATAAAGCCTCTGCTTATCATTGCTGATGCTCACACTGCCTTCCCAATATTCAGAATTGATATCAGATCCAAACTTTACAGGACTTTGCCATGTTCCGTTTTCAATGTTACTGTAATACAAGTCTCCGCCACCTTGCAAATCATATCTATAAATTAAAAGCTGCTTGCCATCTGTAGATAAGTTGATCGAAGCATCATGAGCAGAAGTATTTATATTTCCTGAAATAAGCTCAGGAGCTTGCCAAGAACCTTGTGCATCTTTGAAAGACACATAAATATCTTCATCTACCTTTTCTTGCTGAATAGAATCTGACACATTGGGTCTTTTAGAGGTAAAAACAAGCATTGACTCATCGCCACTCAAACAAGGAAAATACTCTTGGTAATTTGTATTAATCACTTTTCCTATGTTCTTGATTGTCATATTTAAAGGGAATTGCTTTTGTTTAATGGCATTTTTTGAAGCTTCAATTTTTCGATTCACTTCTTTTATCGCCTCAATTCCATTTGGGTCTAATTGGTCTTTATAACGCTCATATGTAGCAATTGCTGTTTCAAACTGATAATTTAAGTGGTAAGCATCTCCTAAAAACATCAATGCATAAGGCGGTGCATACTGTTCTCTATAGTCACCAATCACGTATCTTGTTGAAGTATTTGAAGCTGCTTTTGTAAGGTATTCAATCGCTCTATGCGGATTGATTACAGGTGGATTCAAATAACAAAATCCCTTCAAATAATGAACATTGGCATTTGCAGCATCAATTGATTCAAGCTTATCGACATACTTCAATGCTAAAAAATAATCTTCAAGCTGAAATTCAAGCATTACACGCTCAAAAGTAGTTCTAAAATTATCATCTTGCTGGGCAAATCCAACTTGAATAGAATAACAAATAAATATAAGTACGAGAAGTCTTTTCAACATTTTACATGCATTAAGTATTGCACAAATATATTTATATAATGTGATTCTTAAGTAGAATCATGAATTGTTTGTTAAATTTGTGCAAAAATTAGCCTATGTCAATGCTCATTCATGCCCACTCAGGAATTAGATACCTTATTATTTTACTTATTGCACTTACCATTGCTTATGGTTTGTATTTGATCTTTACAAAAAAAGCATATGATTCTGTATTTAAAAAGTTGACTACCTTAACCATGTCAATCACACACATTCAATTCATCATCGGTATTGTTGTTTATTTTATGTCCCCTAAAGTGATGCTTTCAGATATGTCTGTAGCTATGAAAAATCCTTCGATACGCTTTTTTACTGTTGAGCATGCTTTTATGATGGTCATCGCCATTGTGTTGCTAACAATTGGTCATGTTCGTTCTAAACGCAGTCAAAAAATCACTCCAGCACTTTCTTTATTTGTTTTTGCTTTTATTTTAATACTAGCAGCTATCCCTGGCTTTTTAAGAGCTTAAGAGCTAGCTTAAATGATTGAAAAAAAGAAAACATTTTCAGCAGAGAGCATCGTTTTAGTTGCCCTAATTACACAACACCAAAACGATCAAAAGACAAAAGAGTATTTAGATGAATTAGCTTTTTTAGCACTTACCGCAGGAGGGCAAACAAAAAAAAGTTTTGTGCAAAGACTAGATACTCCGAACCCTTCAACATTTATTGGCAAAGGAAAAGCCATAGAAATAGGCAAATACTGTCATGAATATGAAATTGACATGGTCATTTTTGATGATGAACTCAGTGCCACTCAAATTCGTAATCTTGAAAAAATCATTGGTGTTAAAATCGTTGATAGAAGCGGATTGATCCTTGATATTTTTGCTGCACGAGCACAAACCGCACACGCCAAAACACAAGTTGAACTTGCTCAATACGAATATCTTTTGCCAAGGCTTGCCGGCATGTGGACGCACCTTTCTCGTCAAAAAGGAGGTATTGGCCTTAGAGGACCTGGTGAAACAGAAATTGAAACTGACAGGAGAATCGTCAGACAAAAAATCTCTTTACTCAAAAAGAAACTTGCTCAAATCGACAAACAAAAATCCACCCAAAGGAAAAATAGGGCTCAAATGATTCGAGTAGCCTTGGTAGGTTATACAAATGTGGGTAAATCAACCCTGATCAATCGACTTGCCAAGTCAGAGGTATTTGCAGAAAATAAATTGTTTGCAACACTCGACACCACGGTAAGAAAAGTAGTCATTGAAAACTTACCTTTTTTACTTTCAGATACCGTTGGATTTATCAGAAAGCTTCCGCACCAATTGATTGAGTCTTTTAAATCAACACTCGATGAGACAAGAGAAGCAGATTTGTTGATTCATGTAGTTGATCTTTCAAATCCTGCTTTTGAAGATCAAATGCTAACGGTGGCTAAAACCATCCATGAAATCGATTCAAATAAAAAACCTACACTCATAGTTTACAATAAAATTGACATGGTTGACCAGAGTCTTCAAGAACATGAGTTTGATCACACAGGAAATAAACCTGCTTTCAATTTTAAAGAATTTGAAAAGATGAAATTAAAAACAGAGCAATGTGTGTTTATCTCAGCAGTTGAAAAAACCAATTTTGAACACTTTAAAAAAGTATTGTATAAAACCGTAGCAGAATTACATAAAAAGCGCTATCCGTACAATCATTTTCTATACTAATCTAGTTGCAAGACCAAAAGCATATAAAAAACAACGCCTACTTTTTTCAAATCAAACACGAGAAACAAAGTAGCTTTAGATTTGATCAGATTTTCAAACAATCTATCAAAAATCCTGAGATTGTTTTGAACAACATCAGTGCAAATAATCAGCCCATTATCGCCTACTCTTCTCTTTGTTTAGTCTTGTTTATCATTGTTTTTAAAATAAGCATTCAAAACCGTTTTCAATTTTTTTTTCAAAACATTTCAAATGAAAAAAATACGCTTTCACTTTTTCTGCAAAGCACCTTTGTTTTATTTTCATCATTGATGCTATCTTTAGTTGTTTTCACTTTACTTATCGATTTAGTTGTTGATGTGAAGCCCTTATTTGTTATCTATTTTTGGGGACTTTTTTGTTTGTTTTTCGGCTTAAAAACACTGTTAAGTCAGCTCATTACGTTTAATTATAAATTAAGCGTTAGAACCAAAGAATTTATTGAAGAATCTCGCTTTATTATTTTAAAAGCTACTTGGATTGCCCTACCTTTTACTATTTTTTATTTTTTTGCTAATTTTCAAGGATTTTCAGGCCTTCAAAATAGTTTAATTTTTGTTGGATTTGGGTTGCTTTTCTTGTTTTGTGCATGGCTGTTTATAAGAACTTCTCAACACATTAGACAAAAAGAAAAAGTCTCGCTTTATCATATATTTTTATACCTTTGCTGCCTGGAGTTTTTGCCCATTGCAGTGATTGCAAAATTTGTAGCACAACTCTGCTGAAAATGATTAAACTATCTGTATGCAAGTAAAAAGTATTCTTGTTTCTCAACCGCAACCTGAAAATGATAAAAATCCTTATTCAGAATTAGCACGAGAGCTTAAGTTAAAACTTGACTTTCGTTCATTTATTCACATTGAAGGTATTCCAATTCAAGAATTTAGAAAAGAACGCGTACATTTTACTGATTATTCAGCGGTAATCTTGACCTCAAGAAATGCTGCAGATCATTTTTTTAGAATTTGCTCTGAGGCTAGGATATCTCCGCCAGATTCTATGAAGTATTTTTGCACAAATGAAGCAACTGCTCATTACCTTCAAAAATATATCGTTTATAGAAAAAGAAAAGTTTTTTACGGTAAAGGGCGTTTTGCTGATTTAATCGAAATAATGGAAAAACATAAAAAAGAAAAGTTTGTGCTTCCTTGTTCTAATGTTTTAAAACCAACGATCCCAAATCTGTTAGAAGAAAATAAATTCAATTACACCAAAGCCAATATCTTTAAAACTGTGGTTAGTGATCTATCTGATCTTGAAGATGTTTATTATGATATGTTGGTGTTCTTCAGCCCTTCAGGTATAGAGTCTTTATTCAAAAATTTTCCTGATTTCAAACAAAACAAAACAAGAATTGCCGCTTTTGGTCCGACCACTATAAAAGCTGTTGAAGACAGAGGATTAAAAGTACACGTAATGGCTCCTTCAAAAGAAGCCCCTTCGATGACCATGGCCATTAGACAATATGTCAATCAAGTCAACAAAAACTAGTCACAACTCTTCAAAAAAACTTTCTAAACAAGAGATTGTAAGAAGCAAGATTTTGCTTCAAAAGATTTTTTCAAAGACGGCTACAAAACTTTACACACAACATCTAAAGTGTTTTGTGATCAAAGAAGATAAGACTGAACACTCAAGATTTTTTGTAAGTGTGTCGAAAAAAAATGTGAAGCTTGCTGTTACAAGAAATCAAATTAAAAGACGTTTGAAAGAAGCCATTCGACTTGAAAAACAAACCCTCTCAAATGTACTAAACATTGCTATTGTATATGCGCATAAGCAGCCTTTACCTTACCAGGTTTTGTTGAATGAAATACGTACTGTTTTTGAGAAAATCAATGCACAAAATGCATAAAGTATTTATTCTTCTTATTCGATGTTATCAAGTCTTGATTTCCCCCTTCACGCAAGCTAGTTGTCGGTTTGAACCTACTTGCAGCAATTATGCAATAAAAGCTTTTGAAAAGCATGGTTTTTTTAAAGGATTTGTTTTAACTTTTAAACGCCTTATTCGTTGTCACCCTTGGGGTGGTTTCGGTTTTGACCCCGTCCCAGAAAAAAAAGATAAATGAAATCAACAACAAAACTTTTTTTAATTATCAGCATTGGCCTGACTTCATTGTTGAGCATTCAAGCCTATAAAGAAGATTTCTTTGAAATCTCTAAAAACCTAGATATTTTCTCTTCTTTATATAAGAACATAAACATCTATTATGTAGACAATACTAAGCCAGGAGAACTCATGAAAATTGGTATTGATGCTATGCTAGAGTCTTTAGATCCTTACACCAATTTCATTGCAGAATCTGATATTGAAGATTATAGGTTCATGACTACAGGACAATACGGGGGCATTGGCTCGGTAATTCGTAAAAAAGACAAATATGTAGTAATTGCTGAACCTTATGAGGATTCTCCGTCTTTAAAAGCTGGTCTTAAAGCAGGCGATAAAATATTAAAAATTGATGGCAAAGACATCAAAGGTAAAAACGTTTCAGACATCAGCTCTTTTCTAAAAGGTGAACCCAACACAAAAGTATTGCTTGAAATTGATCGAATGGGCTCTGATTCAATATTTAATATTGAAGTGATTAGAGAAGAGATTAAAGTCAAAGATGTTCCTTATCATGGTTTAGTGAGCCCCAAAACAGGATACATTAAACTCAACAGTTTTACCCAAACTGCATCAAAAGAAGTAAGTAATGCCTTTCAAGAACTTAAAGATGACCACCAAATTGAAAACCTTATTTTAGACCTCAGAGGAAACGGCGGAGGCCTTTTAAGAGAAGCTGTGAACATTGTAAATCTTTTTGTTAAAAAAGGCACTAAAGTGGTTGAAACTAGAGGTAAAATAAAAGATTGGGATAGAATTCATAAAACCTCTAATGAAGCCCTTGATCAAGATATTAAGTTGGCTATTTTGACTGATGGAGGATCTGCTTCTGCTTCTGAAATTGTTTCAGGAGCCATACAAGATTTAGATCGTGGCATAGTCGTGGGCGATCGCACTTACGGAAAGGGGCTTGTTCAGCAAACCTTTGATGTATCTTACAATTCTAAAGTGAAAGTTACAGTTGCTAAATATTATATCCCTAGCGGAAGGTGTATTCAGCGCCTAGATTATTCAAATAAAGATGCTAAAGGCAAAGCCATCCAGGTAGCTGACTCTTTAACTCAAGAGTTTAAAACCACTAAAGGCAGAGTAGTTAAAGACGGAGCGGGTATAGCACCAGATATTTTTGTTGAAAAACCTGAAATTGCAGAGCTCATAATTACTTTAATGCGTAAAAATATTTTCTTTGATTACGCAACAGATTTTGTTTTAAAAAACTCATCTATTGCCAAAGCAGATCAGTTTCAAATAACTGATGAGCAGTACCAAGATTTTGTAGCCTACGCCAAACAAAAGGGGTTAGATTATGAAACAAAACTTGAAAAAGAATTACACAAGCTAGAAAAAATTTCTGAAAAACAAGCTGATCAGCATATTGTAAAAGACATACAAGATTTAAAAAACCACATAGCTGACCAGAAAGAAAAAGACTTTACCACATATAAAAGCTTTATTCAAAGAGTATTAGAACAAGAAATTGTCTCAAGATACTACTATCAAAGTGGTAAAGTACAAAATGCCTTGAGCAAAGATGAAGATGTTTTAAAAGCCATTGAAATCTTGAATGATGCGGCTCAATATAGCGCTATTTTTGAACCAAGCTATTTGCCTAATTTCCCAAAAGAAGTTTTAGAAGATGAATAATCTAAAGTTTTTTACATGCCTAATTTTATGTGCTCTTTCGTCTTCTTGGCTTATGAGTCAAGAATATCACAGAACTAAGGTATGTTTTAAAAATATCGAAGAGCAGCAAAATTTGCATAATTTAGGCATTTGCCTTGATCATTATAAAAAAGAAAAAGGCTGCATTGTCACAGACTTTTCAGATTTTGAACTTCAACAATTATCTAAAATTGGTATTGATTATGAGATTGAAATTTATGATGTTGTATCTCATTACAAAACACAAAATAACACTACACAACAGCTTTTATCAACTAGTTCTTTAAATTGTAATTCGATAGGTTCTATAGATGTAAATTCCAAGTATAACACTCCTACAGGATTTGCTTTAGGGAGTATAGGAGGATTTTTTACGTACCAAGAGTTTTTAGCCCATTTAGATACCATGCATGCAAGATTTCCTCACTTAATCACAGCAAAAACTCCTATTGATACATTTTTAACGCATGAGAATAGACCAATTTATCAAGTTAAAATTTCAGATCAACCAACCAATAGTGAAGCAGAGCCTCAAGTTTTGTATACAGCCTTGCACCATGCAAGAGAACCAGCAGGACTCTCTCAATTGATTTTTTTCATGTATTATCTATTAGAAAATTATGACCAAAACCCAAAAATAAAAGCTCTGATTGACAATACTGAGCTTTATTTTGTGCCCATGATTAATCCTGATGGCTACATCTTTAATCAAACCAATGAGCCAAGCGGAGGAGGCCTATGGCGTAAAAATAGAAGAGACAATCTCGATGGAACTTATGGTGTTGATTTAAATCGAAACTATAGTTATCAGTGGGGTGGATCGGGAGCCTCTTCAAATACAAATTCTGATGTGTATCACGGCCCAACTCCTTTTTCTGAGCCTGAGACTCAAGCCATCAAACACATAGTCGAGAATCATAATTTTAAATTTGCTTTAAACTACCATACTTTTAGTGACTTATTGCTTTTTCCGTTTGGATATGAACAAAATGTCTTCTCTGATGATCACACTTATTTTCAAGATTTTACAACACCAATGGTCAGAGAAAATAACTATGCCAACATTATGGCCTCAGAGCTCTACCCTGCGGCTGGTGATTCAGATGATTGGTTTTATGCCGACTCATTGAAACCTAAGGTTTTTGCACTCACTCCAGAAGTTGGCTCTGCTAACGAAGGTTTTTGGCCTCCATCTTCAAACATTATACAGCTATGCAAAGAAAATGTTCAAGCGAACATCATTCTTACAGAGTTGGTACATGATTATCACGATTTAATCAAGCATAAAGCTGAGTTGATCACTCAAGATACACTTTTGCTATCACTCTTCTCTCAGCGTTTGGGCCTTGATTCTAATCTAGTGCATCTTACCATAAGTGCTGTTTCACCTAATATTCAAAGTATTAGCACAGATTCTATTTTACTTGATTTAGCCGTTCAAGAAATTAAAGAAGATTCTTTTCTGGTCGCTTTTAATTCTTTAGGAGGCTTTCAAGACACACTTGAATTTTTAGTAGAATATCACTACCCTTTCTATTCAAATGCTCAAACCATTCAAATCATTACTCAGCCTGCTCCTGAATTGATTGAATACCAGAATTCTATTGTGTCAAATTCAGACTGGAATGGCAACTGGGACATTAGTAATGAAACTTTTGTAAGTGCAGACTTCTCTTTAACAGACTCTCCTTTTTCTGAATATCAAAATCAAAGCACTTCAATTTGCTCATTGAGCCAAAATTTTGATTTAAGCACTGCAAGTTTCGCTCAAGTTCATTTTTGGGCAAAATGGGACATTGAAAATGATTATGATTATGTTGTATTTGAAGTCTTTGATCAAAATACTTGGACGCCACTTTGTGGCAACTATACCAATGCGGGTACTAATGATCAAATAGTTGATGCGCCTTTGTATGATGGAACACAAGACTGGATTTATGAATCAGTTGATTTGAGCGCATACTATGGAATTGAAAACATTCAATTTCGTTTTAGACTAGAGTCTGACAATTTTGTCACCGCAGACGGATTCTATGTTGATGATTTTACTGTGTTCATTCAAAGTGATTCTCTTACAACTTCTTTAAACCAACTGACAGCTGGCAAATCAGCTTTTAAGGTATTTCCTAATCCAAGTAATGGGCAAATCAATCTTTTATCAACAAACAAAGATCTTGTGAAAGCACAGATAACATTAATGAACACACAAAGACAAGTTGTGTTTGATCAATCAGTGCAATTCAACCAAAATCAGGCATTTCAACTAAATAAAACTCTGTCACCTGGGGTTTATTTTTTAAGCATCCAGCAGGCAAATATGACAGAGATTAAAAAATTAGTTGTTCAATAACTCTTTGATTTCTTTCATCTCGTCTCTTGCCTGAGCTGCTTGAATAAAATCAAGCTCTTTTGCAGCCTTTTTCATACGTTTCTCAGCGAGTTTTAAACGCTGTTGTAATTCTTTTTGAGTTAGCTTAGAAAGTTCTTTTTCTGCGACTTGAACCTCTTTTTGACTTAGCTCTACTTTGATTTGATCCATCACCTTAGGAGCATCTACAACATGAGTTTGTTTTAAAATAGCTGTTTTGTCTTTTTGCAAGGGCTGTGGAGTGATACCGTGTCTTTTATTGTAAGCCATTTGAATGCTTCTTCTCCTGGCTGTCTCATCCATTGTTTTTTGAATTGAATCAGTAATTTTATCTGCATATAAAATGGCCTTACCTTTTACATTTCTTGCTGCCCGACCAATGGTTTGGGTAAGTGATCTATGATTTCTTAAAAACCCTTCTTTGTCTGCATCTAAGATTGCTACCAAAGAAACCTCTGGTAGGTCAAGCCCTTCTCTTAATAGGTTGATGCCTATCAACACATCAAACACTCCCATTCTCAAATCTCTTAATATTTCAACACGCTCGATGGTATCGACCTCAGAATGAATGTACCTGCAATGAATGTTGAGCTCTGTCATATATTTGGCTAGCTCTTCAGACATTCTTTTGGTCAAAGTAGTAACCAGCACACGCTCTCTAAGCTTAACACGTTTTGCAACCTCTTCAAGTAAATCGTCTACCTGAGTCTCCACTCCTCTGATTTCTATCTCTGGGTCTAAAAGGCCTGTTGGGCGAATGACTTGCTCTACTAGTAACCCTTCAGACTGTTTGAGCTCATAATCTGCAGGAGTAGCACTAATGTATATGGCCTGACCGATTAAAGATTCAAATTCATCAAATTTTAACGGACGATTGTCCATGGCTGAAGGCAACCTAAAACCGTATTGAACCAAATTTTCTTTTCTTGATCGATCACCACCATACATGGCTCTTACTTGCGGGATGGTCACGTGAGATTCATCCACCATCAACAAAAAATCATCTTCAAAATAATCAATCAAACAGAAAGGACGGTCTCCTTGCTTTCTTCCGTCAAAATATCTTGAATAATTTTCAATGCCAGAACAATAACCCAATTCTCTTAACATTTCAAGATCATAACTCACACGATCTTCAATACGCTTGGCCTCTAGATTCATACCCAAATCTTTAAAGTACTGAGCTTGCTTAACCATGTCTTCACCAATTTGATAAAGTGAATTTTGAAGGGTCTCTTTGGTGGTTACAAAGATGTTTGCGGGATAAATTTTAAGCTGATCAAATACATCTAACTTATGGCCATTTACCGGATCAAAAGTGTAGATCTCTTCAATCTCATCTCCGAAAAAAATGATGCGCAAAGCATAATCAGCATAGGCTAAAAAAACATCGATCGTATCTCCTTTCACTCTAAAGGTTCCTCTTTTAAAATCACCTTGAGTTCGAGCATACAAACTACCCACTAAGTCTAAAAGAAATGCATTTCTTGAACGGTGTTCGCCTTTTTGTACGGTGATGATGTTTTCATTAAAATCATCAGGATTGCCCATACCATAAATACAAGAAACTGAAGAAACAACAATGACATCCCTTCTACCTGACAACAAAGCCGAGGTGGCGCTCAATCTTAGTTTTTCAATTTCTTCATTGATGTTTAAGTCTTTTTCAATGTAGGTGTCACTGGTTGGTAAATACGCCTCAGGCTGATAGTAATCATAATAAGAAACAAAATACTCAACAGCATTTTCAGGAAAAAACTGCTTAAACTCTCCGTAAAGCTGAGCGGCGAGGGTTTTGTTGTGCGATAAAATCAAGGTAGGGCGGTTTGCTTTGGCAATCACATTGGCAGCTGTAAAGGTCTTTCCTGATCCTGTTACCCCTAAGAGGGTCTGCGCCTGAACATTTAAATCTAAGCCTTTTACTAAAGACTCTATTGCAGCAGGCTGATCACCCGTGGGTGAGAAAGGAGCGTGTAACTTGAATTCCATACTTAGTTATTCAAATTTATAAACAAAAAACTGCATACTGTACTGCTTTTGCTATATTTAGAATGTGTATTCAATCGTTAAAAAATTTCTGTTTCTATTCAGTCCAGAAAGGGCACATCAGCATGCAAGTAAGTTAAGTACTCTGATGGTTAAGAGTCCTTTTAAAAAAATCTTTTTTAAAGGTGTGAAAACCAATCCTACCAAATTGATGGGACTGGAGTTTAAAAATAAAATTGGGCTTGCAGCCGGATTTGATAAAAATGCCGACATGCTTGATTGGCTCTCAGAAGTGGGTTTTGGGTTCATTGAAGTAGGTACCATTACGCCTAAGCCTCAAATGGGCAACCCCAAACCCAGATTGTTTCGATTGCCCAAAGATGAAGCTCTAATCAATAGAATGGGATTCAACAATAAAGGAGTTGAATACATGGTTGAAAACCTAAAAAAACACAAGCACAAGCTCATTATTGGCGGAAACATTGGTAAAAACAAACATACCCCTAACGATCAAGCATTTGAAGATTATACAACCTGTTTTGAAGCGCTTTTCAACCATGTTGATTATTTCTGCATCAATGTGAGCTCTCCCAACACAAAAGACCTCAGAGCACTTCAAGACAAAGAACCTTTAAATCATTTATTAAGTCATATTCAAAATCTCAATCATCAAAAAGCTCAACCCAAACCCATATTGCTGAAAATCGCGCCCGATTTAAACCCCCAACAAATCAAAGAAATTTGCGAGGTGGTCAAAACCAATAATATTCAAGGCATTATTTGTTCTAATACGACCATTGATCGATCTAACTTAAGTACACCTAAAAGTCAGATTGAGTACATCGGCGCGGGTGGATTGAGCGGAAAACCTTTAATATCTAAATCAAATGAAGTCTTAAAACGTGTACGCAAATACCTGCCAAAGCCTTATACTATTATTGCTGTAGGAGGTATTCACAGTGTTGAAGATGCGCAAGAAAAAATTGCCTTAGGGGCTGATTTACTTCAAGTTTATACAGGTTTTATTTATAAAGGTCCTGGGCTGATTCAAGAACTATCAAAACATGTCTAGTCACAAAATTGACATATTCAACACAGGACTTATGCTTTTTGCATTTGTCTTAGCGATACAACTGCCTTTTAAACTTTTTTTATTTGCTTATGCTGTATTGGGCCCCTTGCACTATTTAACCGAAATTCATTGGCTTGATCAAAAAAATTACTTTTCAAATACCAAGAAATCTATTTGGGGGCTTGTGCTGCTTAGCATTTTGATTTGCTTGGCTCCTTGCTTAAATGCTTTGGCTAGTCTTTCTATTTTTTCTTTTTTAAAACCACTTTTAAGTACAGATTTTATACAGTTTTTATTTCGGCACTCGAGTTCTTTTTTATTTGTTGGATTTCTATTGGCTATACTGGCTCACCAGCTTCAAAAGCCTTCTCAAATTGCAACAGGTTTTGCTCTATTTTGCCTAATGGCTTTGCTGCTTCACCAATCTGCTTTTTATGTCACACTATTCGGTGTTTTGTTGCCCACCGTGATTCATGTTTTTGTTTTTACACTGCTTTTTATGTGGTATGGAGCCTTAAAAAGTAAGAGCTTTATGGGCAAACTAAATGTGTGTTTGTTGATTGTTTTGAGTTTTTTGATTAGCAAATTAGACATCCACCCCAAAAGTATTGCCTTGAGCTCAGAGGTAAAACAAAATTTTATTGATTCATCATTCATTCATGTTCACAGGGGGTTTGCCGAATTTTTCAACATCAATAACTTTAACAACAAACAATACATTCTGCTCTCGACAAATGGTATTAAAATTCAAATCTTCTTGGCCTTTGCCTATACTTATCACTACTTAAACTGGTTTTCAAAAACATCAATCATCAAATGGCATAAAATCAAACGCTCTGGCCTAATGATTACACTTGCTCTTTGGGCTTGTTCTGTAATCTTATACTACATCAATTATAAACTTGGGTTTATGGCTTTGTTGTTTTTGAGCATGTTGCACGTATTTTTAGAATTTCCGTTGAATGTGATGAGCATTAAATCCATTTTCAAACACTACTTAAAATGAACCGACTTGTCGCTGTATTTTCTTGTGCTCTTTTCATGTACTTGAACGGTTCAGGACAAGAGATTTGCAACAATGGCATTGATGATGATTTTGATCAATTGATTGACTACAACGATTCGCTTGATTGTACTTGTGATGGGTTTATTGATTTCTCAATGCCCAATTTAATTGAAAATGCCTCGTTTGAGTTGAATTCTAAATGTCCTGGTTTTTTTGCCGAATCAGACTCGATCTTATCTTGGTTTCAGAGCAACAGTGTTGATTATTATCACAATTGTGGATTCAATGACCCAACACCTACGTTTTCAAACCCTGCTCCTTTTACTGATGGAGATGGTATTGTTGGTATTTGGAATGTTTTTTCTTCACCTTCAGTTCGAAAAGAATACATTTCAACTTGTCTGAATGCTCCGCTCATGGCGGGTGAGGAGTATATTTTTTCATTGTGGGTGAATTTCAGCACTTCTCAAACGGCTGGAGTGGCTGCTGATTTTGAGCTTACCATCTTTGGGGCTACAAATTGCAGTTCATTGCCCATCAATACCTCCTCAGTAATTGCTTGTCCTAGTGCAATTAATAGTGATTGGCAAATCGTGCATACCGAAAATCTAGTTTATCAAAGTGGGTGGAATGAGTATGTATTTGAATTTATACCTAATGCTGACTTTACAGCCATCAGTATTGGACCCAATTGCGCTGTTCCTTCAAGTGCAGAAGACGGATATTACTTTTTAGATGATCTTAAACTGATTAAAAAAGAAACCTCTTCAAAGGTAAGTATTGTAAAAAATGGATCTACGTGTTTAGACAATGTAGTACTTCAAGCTCAAGCAGACACAAATCTTGCACTGCAGTGGTATGAAAATGGCCTTGCACTTGTGGGCCAAGAAAATATGAGTTTTACTCCTGCTGAATATAATGGTGAACAAGAATATCAAGTGCGCTTGGGTACAGACAGCAGTTGCGGGCTTTCAAATGGGCTGTTCACTTCACAAGATTCAATCTCTTTTTTGTTAGATAAGCAAGGTGCTACCTGTTTTGACTCATCAAACGGAAGTTTAGAAATTACAGTCACTCATGGAGCAGCTCCATATCAGTATTTAGTTGGATCAAACTTTCAAAACACGCCCCTATTTAATAATTTATCTGCCACAAACTATTTGGTTATTGTCAACGACTCTTTAGGATGCAAAGACACCCAAAACATTGAAATTAATCGGCCTGAAAAACTGATGATTTCAACAAGTTCAGTACTATGTATAGACAGTACAGAAGGATCAATTACCTCTCAAGCTCAGGGTGGAAATATGCCCTATCAATTTTTTTGGAACAATTCCTCTACACCTTCTGATACCTTTGTGTATCAACTCACAGGCACGAGCTCCCAAGTTGATCTCTATGCTCAAGATAGTAATGCCTGTCTTTCAGATACCTTAACAATAGATCTGTTATTAAATCCTAAATCTGATTTTAATCTTTCAGACACCTTGGGTTGTAAACCTTTATGTATTTCTACTGAGCTGATTGAAGATTCTTTAAGCTCTATCAGTATTTATAGGTGGAACTTCGATCAAAACGTGATCAATGATAGCAATATAACCCATTGTTTTCAAGACACAGGAACCTTCGATGTCACCCTCATCTCAATTGCAACAAACTCCTGCACAGATACCCTAACCAAACAACTGGTCATATTGCCTATCCCTCGCGCAGCCTTTAGCGTTGAACCCTCAAATGAAATTACAGGGCTTTCTTCTGTTTATTTTCAAAACAGCTCTGAATTTGCCGATAGTTTTCTTTGGTCTTATGAAGGCCTTAATTCAACTCAAGAAAGCCTATCTCATCAATTCAACAACTATGCAACCTACACCATTGGGTTAAAAGCAATTTCTAGTGCGGGCTGTGCAGATTCAACCACCCAAAATTTAACCGTCAAAGACTTTGCAAAGATCTACATCCCAACTGCTTTTACCCCATCTTCTATTCAATTCAATAATACTGATACGATGAACAATAACTTTAAGGTCGTTCACAGGCTTAAAAACATTAGCCAAGAAAAAATTGAAATCTTTAATCGGTGGGGAGGGCTGGTATTTCAAGCCAATAAAATTGATGCTCCTTGGAATGGTAAATATCAGGGAGTTGAACAACCTTCTGGAATATATCTATTAAAGGTATCTTACATTGACAACAATTTATTTCAAGTCAAAGAAATTCATCGTAAAGTAGTGCTGATTAGATAAATTCATCTAAACAACTGTTTAGCAACCTTTTGCTTTTTTACGCGTTAAACGTGTAACAACAAATGCTAAAAAGAGCTTTATACATTTTTCTTTTTTTGTCTTTAAGCATAATTCATGTGACAGGACAAAATTGTTCAGGAATACCACTAAATATTCCTCAAGAGCCTTTTAATGGTATACCAAATCCTTCTTTTGAACAGCACAGTGGCAATCCAACCCTTTACAGTCAAATGATTAAATGTCACTTTTGGAATGATTTAGACCGAAGCTCAGATTTTTTTCATGATCCTAGTTACATGGCAAATGGCTCGCTTGGGTCACCAAATAATGCGCAAGACGGTTCTTACTACGTAGGTTTTTGGAATAAAGCCGTCAATGCCAGTGATGAGTTTTTTGGAGTTTGCCTGACTGAACCTCTTTATCAAAACACACAATATGATTTTACCTTCAATGTATTTACAGGCACGTCAAATCAAGGCAACGCTGATGTATTAAACCTAACACTGTATGCCAAAACAAACTGCACCAATGATGGCACTCAAATATGCAGTTCTTGGGATGTTTTAGGGCAAGCTATCGTTCAATATTCTAATCAATGGCAAAGTATAAATATATCTTTTTCAGCACCTAATAGCTACCAAACCATTGCAATTGGCCCGTCCTGTACGAATAATTCAAATTCGGGATATTATTATATTGATAACATATCTGCAACAAAACAGGTTCATTCAGACGCAGCGATTGCCTTGAGTTTATCTGGTGATTATTGTTCAAACAATCAAAGTTTAAATGTATCTTCAAACGCCAGTTATAGTAGTATTGAATGGTACAAAGATGGTGCTTTGATCTCATCTGCTAACGGTTCAACATACAACCTTTCTACATCTGAAACCGGCAGTTATTATGCCATCATTTACGATCAAAATTCTAATTGCTTACAAAGTCAAACGCAAACTATAAATTCTATCAATTGCAATCAAAATGGTCATGGATCAAATGGCAATACAGGACAAAACGGCTCTGGTTTTGGCACACAAAATCCAAACCCAGCCCCTGAACCAAACCCAAATCCTAACCCCAGTCCTAATCCAATGCCAGCTCCGACACCATCAGAAGACTGCATTAATGGCATTGATGATGATGGTGACGGGCTTATTGACTTGAATGACAACGACTGCAGTTGCAATTTATCAAATAGTCAAAATCTTCTCTCTGACCCTTCATTTGAAGAATATGTTACCTGCCCTGTTAATGAACAAGACTTTAAACACTCTATTGATCAGTGGGTTGAAGTCACAGATTTTAATTACATAGAATATTATAACAGTTGTGGTTTTATGAACATCAATCAAACTTCAGCAATTCCTGCAAATCCTTACGGAGAAGGCTTTATAGGTGTAAAATCTTATGGTCATAAAAATGAATATTTTGGGCAATGCTTGGCTTCAGATTTAATTGCAGGAAACACTTATGAATTTTCGATTACTGCTTGTAATCCTGATGGTGATTCATCAATGTGGCCAGCGGCTTTTGGACCTTTTCCTAATTCAATTTCATACGATCTGGCTTTGTACGGAAATGCTTCTTGTATTAATCATCCTTACAATTCAGATGACTGTCCAGAGGATCAAGGACAGGGCTGGCAAGAGTTGGGTAGAGTGCTCATTATTAAAGACAACAACTGGAATAGTTATACTTTTAGTTTTACACCTTCTCAAAACATTTCTGCCATTGCTATTGGTGGAGCATGTGACATGCCAAGCAATCAAGAGATTTATACCTATTTTGACTCTGTATCCATTGTTTCTATTTCTAACAGTTTACCTCAGAGTTCTATTCAATCTTCTGGAGAGTTTTGCAATGCAAACGTAAACATCTTTACCCAAAACATTGCAGATGCTTACCAATGGTACCAGAGTGGTATTGCATTGAATGGCGAGACATCAAGTACATTAAACTTAAATCCAGGCCAGAGCGGAGACTTTCAATTAATGATTACACATTCAGGCAATTGTGCCATAAGTGACAGTATTGTAATTGAACAAGACAGTTTAAGTTATTCAATAATTACCACTGATGCTACTTGTGGGCAAAGTAACGGTTCTGTATATATCCCAAATGATAAATATGCTTCTATTGCCATTGATGGAAATTGGCATATTGTAGATAGTGTTGACGGGCTTGCTCCTAACACCTATGATTTATACATTGACGGGGGAGCACTCTGCAAAGACACAACTACATTCACCATTCAAAGTGCTTCAAATGCAAGCATACAAATTACTGTTGATTCCAACCAGGCCACTATTGAGCACAACTCTTCTGCCCCCCCTATTCAATTTTATTTAGACAGTGTACTGCAAACTGATTCGATCTTTGAAAATTTGGCACCTGGCATGTATTTGGGCCATATTCAAGATGCGAATGGGTGTATTTCAGCTGATAGTTTTGAAATTCTTGCTCCTACTCTGCCTCCTTCGATTAACTGTAATTTAAATTTTGCCCATCAAATAGACTCTAATCAAGTAGCTTTAATGCACTCTAGCATTCACCACACTGTTTTATTTTATTTAGATGGAATAGTACAAACAGACAGTGTTTTTGAAAACCTTGCCAATGGCAACTATGAAATTCACCTTACCGATACCCTAGGTTGTAGTGACACTGCTCAAATTACGATTAATCATACCCCAAACAATAATCCACCCCAAAACAATTGCAATACTTCTATCTCAGTACTGGTTGATTCTTCTAGCATCACCATTGCCCATTTGAATGCAACTGAGCCTATCAATTACTTTATTGATGCAAACTCAGTAGGCAGTAATGCAACTCACCACAACCTTACCAATGGCCAACATGAAGTGTCTATAATTGATGCGAATGGATGTTCAGACACCCAATTGATCACCATTTCCGTGCCCCCAATAAACTGCCCTGAAATAGTCCTAGATATTGAGGCCTCCACATGCGCTGATATAGGTCAGAATACATTTACTGCCTCAGCACAACAAGGAAGTGCTCCCTACCAATTTTACATCAATAATCAAGCAGTATCAATACCCTATGCATACAATTTAGATCAAGACTCTTTGAGCTTTGAGGTGTTTGTCTTAGATCAAAATTATTGCAGTTCTGATACGATTATGTATACCGTTTATGCTCATCCAACATTTGAGATTGATCTTGAGCTAGATTCTCTTTGCGCCCCTGTATGTACTACTCTACAAAGCATTGATCACAGTACCCAGCCCTATATCAGTGAGATTAAATCTTCTGTTATGGGCAGCATATATAATGCGCAACAAGAAATTTGTTTGAATCAGGCGGGCCGCTACACCATTGATTATCAAATTATTGCTACAAGCGGTTGCAGCTCAATCATCCAAAAAGAAATTCAAGTGCACACTCAACCAAACGCTAATTTTTTCATTAGCCCTTCAAATTCAGTTGAGCAAGATGATTTGGTTGATTTTCAAAACAACAGCTCTGATTACACACGCCTTTATTGGAGTATTGATGATGAAGATTTTTCAATTTTTGAGAATCCAAATGAAATATTTGAAGATTCAGGCAACTATATAGTAAAACTTATTGTTGAAAATGAGCTTGGATGTATAGATTCTATTTCTAAAGGAGTACAAGTGCGCCCAAAAAGCACCTTGTTTATTCCTGATGCATTTTCGCCTAATGCAGATGGCAATAACGATGCATTTGGGCCAAAACACTTAGAAGTAGACGAAGACTTTTACTCTTTTACCATTCTAAATCGTTGGGGCGAAGAAGTATTTCATACCAACAACCCAAACGAATTATGGAACGGCACTTCTAAAGAAAAAGTTTGTCAGCCAGACATCTATCTATATATACTGACCTTTAAACACAAATATGGCAACAGACAACGTATTGAAGGCAGAGTCTCTCTGATTCGCTAAAAAAATTATTTAACAACTAGTACTTTAACAAGGCTGAAGCCCAAGTAAATCCGCTGCCAAAAGCAGTAAAACACAATACATCTCCCCTTTTGAATCTACCTTGCTCAAGGGCTTCAAATAAGGCAATCGGAATAGACGCTGCTGTGGTATTGCCATATTTTTGAATGTTGTTAAATACGCGATCATCTGAAAGGCCAAACTTTTTTTGAACCCCTTGTGCAATTCTTAAATTGGCTTGATGGGCAATTAATAAATCAATATCTTCTTTATTTAGGTCAGAAGCCTCCAGCGCCTCATTGATCGATTCACTCATACGAGTTATGGCATGCTTGAATACATTTCGGCCATTCATGTAGGGCCATCTGCCCGCGCGCTGCATCAAATCTGGCATGATGCGTTTTTCTTCTAAGGTCGAAGGTTCTTCTAAAATAAGTTCTTTGGCATATTTGCCCTCGCTGTGCAGGTGCGTACTTAATATTTGAGATTCATCCTCACTTCTACTCAATACTAAAGCGCCCGCTCCATCTCCAAATATTACCGCCATGCTTCTGCCTTCATCGGTCAAATCAAAGGTATTGCTTTGCACTTCAGAGCAGACCAATAAGATGTTTTGATACTGTCCAGTTTTGATAAACTGATCGGCAATAGACAATCCATAAATAAAACCAGAACACTGGTTGCGTACATCTAAAGCTCCAACGGTGTCTAATCCTAACTGCTCTTGCACGAGCACACCACTGCCCGGAAAAATATAATCTGGACTAAGTGTTGCAAAAACAACAAAGTCAATGTCTTGTTTTTCAAGCCCTGCTTTTTCTATAGCGATTTCAGCAGCACGAGTACCCATTGAAGAAGTTGAGTCAACGCCTGGTTTGAACCATCTACGCTGCTCAATGCCTGTACGCTCAACAATCCACTCATTGGTGGTGTCAATCATAGAGGCAAGCTCTTCATTTTTAACAATACGATCAGGCACATACATGCCCACTCCTGCTATTTTAGTTTGATACATAGGTGATGAATTGGCTTACAAATTAACAAAATTTTTAATCAACGCTGCGCCCCAGTATTCTGAGATCTCAGGGTGAAATTGCACACCATAAAATGGTTTAAAGGCATGACGCATTGCCTCTACTGAACAAACCACAGAGCTTGCAGTACAGATAAAATCATTGGGCAAATCAATGCACTCAGTATGATCTTGCTTCATTTGTACTTGAGGTTCAAAATCTTTGAATAACTCCTTGTGGTCATGTACTTGAATGTTTTGCCAATCTCGATCTTCATCGCATTTAAATGCCCTAGCGCCATGTAACAACCCTAAGATCTGGTGTCCGAAACAAACGCCTAACACAGGCTGCTTTAAGGCTTTTAGAAACTGAAATTTTTCTAAATAGGGTGCTTGATCGACTTGGGTGAGTAAAATTGGCGCGCCACTGATGATGATCTTATCGTGCTCAGTGGTTTGAAAAGGTGTTATATCAGCAAGCTTAATGGTTTTTGATGCAAGATTGAATTGTGAAATAATCTCACTAAAAAAAGGTGTTTTTGTACTGCCACAATCAATAATGTAAATCATAATACTTCTTTATAATTCAACATGACCTATGCCTTGTCTTACAATACTTGGCTCGTCTGTAGTACAATCAATGATTGTAGAGGGCTCTAAAGCACCCACTCCACCATCAACAACAGCACCCACCTTGTTTTTAAACTGTTCATAGATCAGCTCTGCATCTGCAATATACTCTAAGATTCCATCATCAGAATGCAAAGAGGTAGTAATCATAGGATGGCCCAACATCTGTGAGATTGAAATGGGAATCTGATTGGCTGGAATGCGAATGCCAATTTCACGCTTTTTTTGTACCCGAAACACCTTAGGAGTATTGTTATTGGCTTGTAAAATAAAGGTAAAGGGCCCTGGCAAGCACTGCTTTAAAAGTCTAAATACTCGATTTGAAATCGGTTTGGTGAACTCAGAGACTTGAGCAATGTCACTACAAATAATTGAGAGTTTCGCCTTATCAAGTTTCATGCCCGCAAATGCGCAAAGTTTTTCAATGGCCTTTGAGCTGTGCAAACTACATCCTACCGCATAGACAGAATCTGTCGGGTAAATGATGATTTGATCTTGCTTTAAAAGCTCAACAACTTGCTTTATTTTGCGCTGATCAGGGTTTTGTGGATGGGTCTGAATAAGCATCAGAAAAGCTTGTAATGAGTTTTTACCCGTTTACTTTCTTATAATCTGCTAAAAACTTCTCTAAACCATTGTCAGTTAAAGGGTGGTTCAAGAGCGCTAAAATAGATTTTAAAGGGCAAGTGGCTACATCGGCACCAATTTCTGCACATTTAATAATATGCATCGGATGACGAATCGAAGCCGCTAAAATCTCAGTATCGTAATTGTAATTGTCATAAATTACTCTGATCTGATCAATCAAATCTATACCATCAGTGCTGATGTCATCTAAACGCCCTAAAAAAGGCGACACATAACTTGCTCCTGCTTTGGCTGCCAAAAGTGCTTGACCTGCAGAAAATACTAAGGTACAATTGGTTCTGATGCCTTTAGAAGTGAAATATTTAATTGCTTTTACTCCCTCTTTAATCATCGGTACCTTCACCACAATGTTCTTGTGCAGCTTGGCCAAGGCCTCTCCTTCTTTGATCATGCCTTTAAAATCAGTTGAGATCACCTCTGCACTTACGTCGCCATCTACGATATTACAGATATCAACATAATGCTTTAAAATGTTTTGCTCTCCTGAAATGCCTTCTTTGGCCATCAAAGATGGATTGGTCGTCACTCCATCTAATACACCCAAGTCGTGAGCTTCTTTGATCTGATCTAGGTTTGCGGTATCGATAAAAAATTTCATAATTCTTTTTTTGTAAAGGTATACTCACGCACTTTGCGGAGCAAGTTTAATTTTTAAGCCTTCAAAGTTTTGATTGATCTTAAGTTGACAGCCCAATCGTGAGTTTTCTTCAACAAAAAAGGCTTGATCTAGCATATCTTCTTCATCTTCAGACATTGCACTCAATTCATGCTCTGAAAGCACATAACAATGACAAGAAGCGCACATAGCCATTCCTCCACAAGTGCCTTCAACATCAAGCTCGCTTGCTTTGCACAACTCCATAATATTCATATTCATGTCTGTTGGCGCTTGCACAGTGTGCATACCACCTTCTCTATCTTCTATATGTATGGTAACCTCAGACATTATTCGAAGCCATTTACACCATTTACTGTTGTGTATTTCAACACCAAGTTCTTATCAGGATAAATACGCTTGAAGGCTGACTGTACCATTAAAGTAGCCTCATGAAATCCACAGAGAATCAGTTTTAACTTTCCTTTGTAAGTATTGATATCTCCTACAGCGTATATGCCTTCTATGTTGGTTGAATAATCAAATGTGTCTACTTCAATGGCATTCTTGGTAATGTTTAAATTCCAATCTGCTATGGGGCCCAATTTTGGAGAAAGTCCAAATAAAGGCACAAAATGATTGGTCGGCTTTTGCATTTCTCCCTGAGTTTTATGCTTAATGGTTACCCCTTCAAGTGTACCTTGCCCCGTAAGACCTACAACCTCAGCATTGGTAATCAAATTAATCTTTTTCTCTTTTGCCAAGTCCATCACCTTTTCAACAGAATCTAACGCCCCTCTAAACCCTTCTCTTCTGTGCACCAAAGAAACCTCTGAGGCCACGTCTGTTAAAAATATTGACCAATCTAAGGCAGAATCTCCTCCGCCTGAAATCACTACTTTTTTATCTCTATAAAACTCAGGGTCTTTGATGATATACTCAACACCTTTGTCTTCAAAATCTGTAATGTTTTCAATGGGTGGTTTGCGCGGCTCAAAACACCCTAATCCACCGGCAATGGCAATATTTTTTGCTCTATGCTTTGTGCCTTTATTGGTGGTAACAATAAAGAAATCTTCAGCATCTTTTTCGATCTGCTCAGCACGCTCACCCAAAGTGAAACCAGGTTTGAAAGGCGCAATTTGTTGCATTAAATTATCGATCAAATCTCCTGCCAAAATCGAAGGAAATCCGGGAATATCATAAATCGGTTTTTTAGGATAAATCTCAGAGCACTGCCCTCCGGCTTGTGGCAAAGAGTCAATTAAATGACAACGCAGCTTTAAAAGGCCTGCTTCAAAAACAGTGAATAATCCTACCGGACCTGCCCCAATGATGATGATGTCTGTTTGAATCATATCGCAAATTTAGTGAGTTCAACTCAAAGAAACACTCTATTCAGACTTTTTATACAAGTCATCTTGATCAATGATTTTGATGGATGGATTGCCTTTGTCTTTACCTCTAAAATCAATGTCTTTTATGAATTGAAAATGGTCTTTTTCCCATTTGTAAGCATTAAAGCTTAAATCAGGACCATAATACTGATATTGACCAGTATATTGAGGTTCATGCGCCGCTAAAGAAGAGAAAATCAATTGTTGTTTATCGATTACAATATCGTAACGAACATCTGAGCTGTACTGAAAAACAGCTCGTCTTTTGATACGCTTTTCATGGCGAAGTAGAGCCTTGCCCAAAACAAGGTGCTTTGAAGAGGTGAAAGCAATAGGCTCAATGACCTTTTTACTGATCAATGGATTAGATTTATCAATACCCAGCAGCACGTAGGTGGTTTTCTTTTTGTGCTTGACCTGTAAAAGATCAAAATAAATGGCTCCGTACCACTTAAAGGCATTGAGTTTTTTATAAGCCAATTTGTCGTTTAACACAATTGATGGATCTTGTTTGAGTTCAATGGTTTTTTGCCCTTTTTGATCAGTAAAGGATAGGTAACAAAAGTACTTATAGCTAAAATCTTGTTGTTGCATACTCCATGAGAAGACTTGTAATTTTTCGTCTTTACTGATGATGTGGGCCATGCTCAACAAAGAATCGATTTTGTAGTTTTTTAAATTTGGCTCTTGGCGAATGAGTTTTTGTAAAAAGAGGGCAAAAAGCTCGTTGAACTTTTTTTGATTGGATGAAGGTGCTGTGCTCTGAGCTCTGTAATATTTGGCTGAATCAATTAATTGTTCAGTAGAATAGATCTGCGATAGACCAGTAAATGGTAGGCAAGCAAAAACTAAATAGAATACATGCTGTTTAAAAAGAGGCATGTAGTTAAAACGTAAATTATGATGGATTATTTGCCAAATGCAAAAAGTCTTTTCTAGCCAAAAGCGTTTCGTCACTTTCTCTAAAATCGGGATCATCAACACAACAATCAACAGGACAAACTGCTGCACACTGTGGCTCATCATGAAATCCCTTGCACTCAGTACACTTATCAGTCACGATATAATAGTACTCCATGCTCACAGGCTCTTGATCTTCAGAGGCATTCATTTTGTTACCAAGCGTTGTAGTTAACTCTCCTTGTAATGATGTGCCATCTGAAAGCTTCCATTCAGCTCCCGCCTCATAAATTGCATTGTTGGGGCACTCAGGTTCGCAAGCTCCACAATTGATGCATTCGTCTGTGATCATTATTGCCATAAAGTAGTGTACTTTTGTTCTTACAAATTTAGCAGATACAAATGGATAAAGCAATTGAAAATCGCATCGAAACATTCTCAGCACTTGGTGAGCTGTTAAAAGCATATCTAGAAAAAACGCCAACCCCGTATTCATCAAAGATTCAAGTCGCCATTAATGAGGCTCAAAAAGAGAATCCTTGGTTTACAAGCCAAAACATTGAGTACATGCTGAACTGTATTGCTCATCAACTTAGCCCACAAATCTTAAAAAACTGGTTAACTCCTTTTAAAACTAAAGAAAAAACCATTGCTATTATTATGGCTGGAAACATTCCTTTGGTTGGATTTCATGATTTATTGGCCTGTTTACTCATGGGCTGCAAGGTAATTGTAAAGCCCTCTTCTAAAGACGCAAAACTCATGCATATGATCTGCTCTTTGATTGTCGAGCTTTCAAGTAATTTTAAAGACAAAATTAATTTAGTGCACAGCTTGATTGGCCACTCTTATGATGCTTTAATTGCAACAGGCAGCAATGCTTCAAACACTCAATTTAAAAAATACATGCAAAACAAACCTTGTTTGTTTAGAGGACATAGAAATGCTGTGGCCATTCTCTCAAAAGACATTTCAGATGAGCAACTTAATTTACTTGCCAAAGATGTTTTTCAATACTTTGGAATGGGATGCCGAAATGTAAGCAAATTATTCATCGAACAAGGATTTGATTTTAAACGCATGAATCAATTTGGCCTTGAATATCAAACTGCTTTAGAAGCCCACAACAAATACATGAACAATTACCAGTATTACAAAACCATTTATGCTTTAAACAACATTGCTTTTTATGACATGGGGTTTTACAGTTTAAAAGAAGACGTTTCTTTACATGCCATGGTTTCTGTGTTGCATTACCAGGTGTATGAAGAGCTTTCTGAGGTTTACAAACAAATTGAAAATCAAAGCAATGCAATACAATGTGTTATTGGTTTGAATCACGTTGATTTTGGCATGGCTCAACAACCTAAAGTTGATCAGTATGCTGATCAAATCAATACCTTAGAATTCATTGACGGCATATAGCCTTAAATAGCAATCAATTATTGCGTTTTGCACCTACCTTTTGTGAAGGTTTATTTGTCTTTGAAGGTTTAAAATTTTCTAAGGCTTCATTGATCTGCCTGAGCTCGGTAAGCAATCTAATTTCTTGTTTATTGGTCATGATTGAAAAAGCAGCTTTCAAGTCAACAAGGTCTATAAACTCATATAAATTAGTCATGTAAAAAGCATCATGGTACAAGTTCTGATCAGTTTTGCTGTTTAAATCTATAGGCCATACCTTCAAGTTCAATTGCTTTGATTTTTCTTGCACATGTAGCAAAGCCTTTAAAGCATAGGTGTTTTTAGAATCAAAAAAACAAAACACGTTATTTGTATCAGATAGTAAATCAGCGAAATTGTTGACATTTTGTTTTTGATCAATTAATATAAATTCTTTAAAATCTTTAGGCTTGTGCTTTTTTGTAAACATTTGATATGCTAACTGGTACAGATCTGTATACTTAAGTGACCGATGGTTTTTAACATTATCTAAAGCCTTGATGAGTTCAGTTTTTTTGAATTGAGTACTTGAATGATAATACGCGTATAACATCGATAAAAACATCAATTCTGCTTGCTGATCATCAACGTTAAAATGCTCTTTTGTTTGAACAATACTTCTTGCTATATCTCTATGATGTATAAAAGTTGAATCTAGTGTAAAACGTATTTTTCTTTGTTTAAACACAGATCTAAATTGTTTGTCGAAAAGTATTTTTGCTGCCTTTTGATTACGATTAAACATTAAATCATAGTCTTTTTTAGGTAGCTTTTGAGATTTAAAATCAGTGTTATACAAACACTGTTGAATCAAAATATAGTCTTGAACAAATGCGTCTAAAGTATCTTTATTTAAAAAGATTGCTTGCATGGCTGAATCTGAGATGATCTGTTTTTGATCAATGGCTGTATTGTATAAAGTATTAAACATTGAATCTACCCAATACATGTGATGATTGATTTGTGCATCAGGTTCTGTTATTTTTTGGATGAAGAGCTGGTGTTTTTTGTAGTGAGAATCTTGTACATCAAATATGCCAAAATCAATTGAAAAGCTTCCAGGATACAAAATCAATTCAGCAACATAATTCTTATGTTTAATCTCTACATACTGCCGAGTGTCAAGTTCAAAACTAAAGCTATCAATAGCTTGATCTGAGGCATAGACTAAACGCTTGGTTTCAAACGGAAAAAAACTTTTGGTGTGTACCTGAATGCTAAGCGTTGTATCTAATCGAACTTCAACACTATTTTGGGATTGAAAAGCATTAAAAAAAAATAGAAACACAAAAAAAAGCCCCGCTCCTCTTCTAAAGTTCATCCTTAATTGCTTTAGGAACAAAAGAGCTTACATTTCCATTGTTTTTTAATACATCTCTCACAATACTTGAACTTATAGCCGTATACCGAGCATCACAGATTAAAAATATTGTCTCAACAGTATCATTCAATGACTTGTTAGCCATAGCAATAGATTGCTCATAGGTAAAATCAAGCGAAGATCTCAAGCCTCTGACAACATATTTAATCTCTTGTTGAGCACAAAAATCAACAGTAAGACCTTCATAAGAGACCACTTTAACTTTCTGATAATCTGCGAAGGTTTTTTGCAAAAAATGCATTCTTTGCTCAAGGCTAAACATATACTTTTTCTCTGCATTTTGACCAATGGCAACATACAATTCATCGAATAAGTCTAAAGCTCTCAAAATAACAGACTCATGCCCCTTTGTAATGGGATCAAAAGAACCTGGAAAAATTGCTTTTTTTAGTTTCATAGCTAGTATATAACGTTGATTGTACCAGTTTTATTGAACACCTTATCTTGAACAGTAGTATACTCAAGCTCATATAAGTAGACTCCTTGACCAACTAGTTTACCGTTGAAAAGACCGTTCCATGAAACGTTCAAATTTTGCGTCTCATATACCCTATTGCCCCAGCGATTATAGATTTTAAAATCTACCGTTTTAATATGTTGATGTACCAATTGAAATTCTTCATTTAAAAAATCTTGATTAGGTGTAAAGGTGTTGGGTAAATAAATAACTGGATGGCCTGTAATTACAAGACGCTCGCAAACTGTGTCTTTACAAGAATTTAAATCAGTTAAAACCATACAAATATTTGAAGTGTCACCCTGAACATCTAATTCAAAAGTCGTTGAACTTTTGTTTAAAGCAATAAAATTTGAATCTACAAACCAACTTACAGTTCCTTCATCTGATGACTCATCAAACAATTCAATAGTATTGTTCACATACGTTGGAAATTCTGGATAAATATTCATCTGCGCCTCAGGAAAATCATGTAAACAAGTTATGTTGTATATGAAATCTTCTCCCTGACAACCACTATTAGATATAACTTGTAACCCAACATCAAAACAATCTTCTGTAGAGTAAACATGCGTTTGTGCTTGACACCCATTTGCTGTATTACCGTCTCCAAAATTCCACAAACAAATAGCAGATTGGTCAATATTTGTATTGTCAATTTCAAAAACACGATTCGGTGAATCAAAACATGTTGATACAGTATCAACAGAAAAAGAAAGTCCTGAGGCTGTAAAAAAAGCTTGACCAAAAACTTGATTAGAACAATTTTGATCAGTGATGGTAAGTCCCGTAATGGTATCTACAGCATTGATGAAAATTTGAATCTGAGAATCATTTATTGAACTCAATGTATTGATTTGATCTAAATGCAAATAATC
The DNA here is from genome assembly GCA_020631045.1 of Flavobacteriales bacterium. Taxonomy (GTDB): domain Bacteria; phylum Bacteroidota; class Bacteroidia; order Flavobacteriales_G; family JALEGO01; genus JAHDHZ01. The sequence continues at coordinate 54,051 of JAHDHZ010000007.1, forward strand.
TATTTGAAAAGGAGCCGTACCCTGAAATTCTATGAAAAGTGAATCAGAAATACTATCACACAAATTTCCTGATCCAGACAACAATGCTTGAGGTTGTCGAAGAATTTGAACTCTGACACTAGAGGTATCATCACAAGAACCTATAGTATATAAAATCTGATAGACTGAGTCAACCTGATAATTTGACAAGGCTCCTGAAACTGAGTTTATTTGGGCTGAAGTTGACCCCAACAATGAATAGCTGCCTCCAAAAACGTTTGGGACAGGCAATATCACAGAGTCTTCACAAAAATCATTGATCACAAAACCCGCATCAACCGGTTCAAAAACCAAAACAGAATCTTGTAAAGTATCAGGGCATTGCCCCTGTGTGATGTACTGAATATAGTATAACTCACCTGGCAAAACGCCTGTTAAGTATGCAGAATCTTGACTGATAGAGGCTGAAGGAGTAGGCTGATAAAAACTAAATATCCCGTTTGGAGTTCCTAAAATTTGAACATCAGATTGCTGAGAGATACAAAAATCTTCTTTTATAAATAGTGCTGATTCACTTGGTAGAACTTCAACTTGTTGAACATGGGTATATGATTGGCACTGATTAGCAGAGCTAATTGCATATTGTAGCGCATAAGTTTGTCCGACTTGCCCCATAGAAATAATTCCTGTATTCTGATCAACAATCGCTGGGGGCGAGGCATTGACTAATGAAAATAAGCCTTGATTGGGTTGATTGATTGAAGTAATGGTATTTGTTAAGCCCTCACAAATATCAGAACTCGTAAACGTAGGGTCGATGTTCTGATCAACTTGAACATCAAAGGTAATCGATCCACCATAATCAAGATTTCCACAATTAGACATATAAAAATCAAATGTTGTGGTTTCAAATAACTGCACATAAACTGTTTGCCCGTGAGCTATATCATAACTAATAGAGGCTGACCCAGTATCAACTTCATAACATCTGTTACCTGTGTAAGGAGCTCCCATATCAAACATATTAAAGGTGAAAATTGCAGAATCTCCTGGGCATAAAGTAGTTGAACCTGTCGTGCTATTTACTTCAACAAATGCAGAATCTAGCATCGGGATCAAACAAACATCATCAATGGCTACATCATGCCCTCCAGACATGGGGCCAGGATGAGCAGTATACTGATAAATACACAATTCAGTAGAAGTACTATTCGCAGTAAATAAATGCTGATAGTTCTGCCATCCAACATTTTTTAAGAATTCCATATCAACATTCTGAGCTACCCCATTGATACGCAAATCAAGTGTAGGGTTAATTTCTCCGCCAATGTTTGGAACATTTCCCCAGAAAGAAAACATGTAGTTTTGTCCTATTTGTGTTTGAACTGTAGTACAATAAATAACAGGGAAAGAATCAGGTACATTGTTGTTGCGCATGTTTACACTTAAAAAACTGCCTTGTCCTGAATGATCAGTAGGGATTTGCCATGCGTTTACTCCCATCCAAGGAAAACAGTCTGCATGTGTTGAAACAGTATAAAATCCATCTAACACACAGCCAGAATCGCTTTGATTGTCATAATTATGATCAGGAACTGTAAATCCAACAAGACCGTTTTCAAAATCACCATTGGTAATTAGATTTTGTGAACATTGGCCTATCACTTTTAAAGAGATAACCAGAATACAAAAAGTAAAAAAGAATGAATGAAAACGTTTAAACACCCTTAAATTTATGAAAATCAAGTTTTTTTATCAAAAAACTCTTCGACAAACTTGAATCTATATTCAAAAATAGACTCAATTTTTTTGGCAATAAACAACTTGTTTAAAAGCCTGCCTAAAAAAGAAAAACCAATGGCATAGTTTACCTCGTCGTACATTTCTACACCACCATCAACCTGCTTAAAATGATGTTGGTGGTGCCATAGGGCATAAGGTCCAAAGCGTTGTTCATCAACAAAGAACTGTTTGTCAACTACATGTGTGATTTCAGTAACCCAATGCATTTTCAAACCCAAAAGAGGGCTTACATGATATTGAATGATCATTCCCGAATGCATTTTTTGTTGCGCGTTAAAATCAGAAATAATCTCAAAACCCATGTTATCTGGAGTGATTTTTTGCAGATTCACTGGGGTTGAGAAAAACTCCCATGCTCGATCGATTGATATGGGAATAAATTGTGTTTTCTTTAAGGTATAAACTTTAGGCATCTGTATGTTCTTGAATTATTTTCCAGGTGTGATCAGCCAATAGAGTAGCTGATGCGATAAACTTTTTAAATTGTTTCGAACGCCCCCAATCATCAGGACCAATCAAAGAGAGATGATGTTCGTGTTGATCATCTTCATAGAGATGATAAGTATGATTAATCAAAGGCTTAAAACTATACTTAGCCTTGTAAATCATTCTTGAAACTTCAACTCTATTTTGAATTGCTGTGGCTTGGGTAGCCAACAACTGCATTTGCTCATAAATTTGCTTAAGCTGCATATTGGTTTGATCAACCATAGCTACTTCTGCTGTTTTTTTTATTTGGCCCACTTTTGTAGGTTCAAACTTAATGGAACCCACCGTGTGAGCGTACTCAAGAAAACTAGGTTTATCAGTGATCTTATCTTTAGAAATTGGATTGTATGTCTTTTTTTTCTTAGACATTGAAATCTAACTCTAAAACTAAATCATCAGCTCCAACAAGTGTAGATTCACTCAAAACAATCTTTTTAACTTTTGCTTTCTGAGAAGCTGTTATGGTTGTCTCCATTTTCATCGCTTCAATAATAAACAAAGGCTGGTTTTTTTCTATCACATCACCCTTATTTACAAGAATCTTAGATAAGAGACCCTGTAAAGGAGAGCCAATTTGCTCTTTGAGTTCAACATCAGCTTTTCTATTTTGAGCAGCATCAATTTTTAAAGCATTGTCTTTAATTTGAACGTTTCTTGTTTGTCCGTTTACTTTAAAAAAGACTGTTCTTATACCCTCTTGGTTGGCAGGACCTACAGAAAGAAGTTTGACAATGATTTTTTTGCCCTCAGCAATTTCGATGATGGTCTCTTCCATGAGCTGCATTCCATAGAAGAAATTCTTTGTAGGAATTTTAGAAATATCTCCATACTTGGCATGCTTCTCATAGGCCTGTTTCCAAACTTTAGGATAAAGCTTAAAAGATAAGAAATCAGAGAAATTTAGCGGCCTTACAAATCCTTTTTGAAACTCTTTGATAAACTCGTTATACTCTTTATCAAAATCAACAGGTTTGAGGTGTTGATTTGGTCTTTGTGTATATGGCTTAATGTCTTTGAGAATAATTTTTTGAAGCTTTTCAGGAAATCCACCATACGGCTGACCTAGATCTCCTTTAAAAAAGGCTTGAACTGAATCAGGAAAAGAAATTTCTTCTCCTTTGCTTAACACATCTTCTACAGTCAAATCATTGCTCACCATAAATTGAGCCATATCTCCTACTACTTTTGAACTTGGGGTAACTTTAATCACTCCTCCAAACAAATCATTTACCTCTTTATACCTTTGCTTGATCAGATCAAACTTATCTTCAAGACCTAAAGCGATTGCCTGGGGCTTTAAATTTGAGTATTGCCCTCCAGGAATTTCATGTTCGAACACTTGGGCTGTACTTGATTTTAAACCAGACTCAAAAGGATAGTAATACGTTCTTACACTTTGCCAGTAATCAGAATATTCGTTGAGTTTCTTAGAATCAAACTTGTTTTCTCTTTCTGAATATTTTAACATCTCAACCACCGCATTGAAATTAGGTTGTGATGTCAAACCTGATAATCCACCCAAAGCAACATCAACTACGTCTACCCCAGCCTCAATAGCTTTCAAATAAGTAGTTGTTTGCAATGAAGAAGTATCATGAGTATGCAAATGAATCGGCAAATCAACTGTATCTTTCAACGCCTCGATCAACAATTTAGCAGCATAAGGTTTTAAAAGACCTGCCATGTCTTTGATTGCTATAATATGAGCTCCAGCATTTTCAATGTCTTTAGCAAGCTTTAAATAATAATCTAGTGTATATTTTGTTTTGGATGTGTCTAAAATATCACCCGTATAACACAAGCAAACCTCGGCCAGAGCACCAGTCTTATTTCTTACTGTGTTGATACTTGTTTCCATCGCCTTGAGCCAGTTTAAAGAATCAAAAATTCTAAATACATCAATGCCTGTTTCATGTGACTGCTCAATAAATCGCTCAATCAAATTGTCAGGATAAGAAGTGTATCCTACTGCATTTGACCCCCTGATTAACATTTGCAATAAAATATTGGGAACCGCCTTTCTAAGTTCTGCTAAACGCGCCCAAGGATTTTCGTGCAAAAACCTTAAAGCCACATCAAATGTCGCTCCGCCCCAAACCTCTAGACTAAAAATGTTAGGATTGTTTTTGGCATATGACTCAGCCACATTAAGCATGTCAATCGTACGCATTCTAGTCGCCAAAAGAGACTGATGTGCATCACGCATAGTAGTATCTGTAAAATGAATTTTTTTCTCATCTTTAAGCCACTTACTAAAATCCTGAGGTCCTAACTGGTTCAACAAATCTTTTGTGCCCTTTGGGTATGACTCAAAAGCATTAAATGAAGGCACGTTGGGTACATCAAATTTTGCTTTCTCATCTACAAAACGAACATCCTGATTACCATTGATGACTACTTCTCCGAGATATTGAACAATTTTAGAAGCCCTATCTTGCCTTTTTTTGACTTTAAACACCTCAGGGTAATTTTCAATAAAACTCACTCGTGTAGCTCCATTTTTAAAAACCTGATGGTTGATGATGTTTGATACAAATTGAATGTTGGTTTTTACTCCTCTAATTCTAATTTCTTTCAATGCTCTAGTCATTTTTCGAATTGCTCCATCTAAAGAAGAAGAATGCGAAGAAATTTTTAAAAGCATAGAGTCAAAAAACGGGCTTATCTGCGCCCCTTGATAAATACTGCCTTCATCAACGCGTATTCCGAATCCATTTGCAGCCCTATAGGTTGTAATGGTTCCATAATCAGGCTTAAAGTTATTAGAGGGGTCTTCAGTAGTCACTCTGCATTGAATGGCATAACCATTCACTTTAATCGCTTGTTGAGAAGCTGTATTTTCATTGTCAGAAAGCTTGTGGCCTTTGGCGATCATAATTTGTGACTTAATTAAGTCAACTCCCGTTACCATTTCTGTCACCGTGTGCTCGACTTGAATTCTTGGATTTACTTCAATGAAAAAGATTTGTTCATTTTTATCAACCAAAAACTCAACTGTTCCTGCATTATCATAGCTAACCTTTTTTGCAATTGAAAGTGCATAATTATACAAATCTTGCTTTGTTTGGTCTTTAAGGCCTATTGATGGAGCTTGTTCAATTACCTTTTGGTATCTTCTTTGAACAGAACAGTCTCTTTCATACAAATGAATGATGTTACCGTGTGAGTCTCCTAAAATTTGTACTTCAATGTGCTTAGGGTCTTCAATAAACTTTTCAAGAAAAACAGTTGCATCACCAAAAGCATTTTCAGCTTCTCTTTTTGCTTCTGAAAAAGCAGTTTGTAAATCGTCAACAGAGCGAATTACACGCATGCCTCTACCACCGCCACCACTTGCAGCTTTGAGCATGACAGGAAAGCCTATTCTTGTGGCTTCTTTTTGAGCTTCTTGAAGTGTATTTAGAGCTTTTTGGCTACTCTCAATAATAGGCACTGAAGCCTTTTGCGCAATAAGTTTAGCTTGTTCTTTATTGCCTAAATGATCCATTACTTCTGGACTAGGGCCAATAAAAACAATATTGTTTTTAGCGCAGGCTCTTGCAAAATCAGAATTTTCAGATAAAAATCCATACCCTGGATGAATAGCGTCAACCTGTTTGGCTTTAGCAAGCTCTATGATTTGATCTATGTCTAAGTAAGGTTTTAATGGATCTTGATCTGATCCGACCTGATAGGCTTCATCAGCTTTGTACCTATGCTGTGAATAGCGATCTTCATAAGTGTATATTCCGACTGTTTCAATCCCTAATTCTACGCAAGCTCTAAAAACTCTAATGGCAATTTCGCCTCTGTTGGCGACTAAGACTTTGTTTATTTTTTTCACGGTAGCACAAAACTAAACAAAGCAATTTTTCAGGCCTTAGAAACCTATATTAATTTTTTAAAAAATCTATCAATAAAAAGTTTAGTAATGGTTTTCAACCAACAACTTATAAACACCATCAAATAAAATACTTAACAATACATTGTTTTTTTTAGATTTGTGAAAATTTTGTATTCATGAATTTGCACAGATTTGTTATTGGAATATTCTTTTTGGCCTGTTCTTTCTATAGTCAGGCACAAGAAACCTACAAAAACAATGCTAAAAAGCTTGAAGCTGCTCAAGAAGCTTTTTACGAGGGTTACTATACCAAAGCATATCATTTGTATACTGAGCTTCAAAAAGATCTTCCTGAAGATTCAAACTATTTCAAATTTGAGCGTGCAGTCTGTTTGATTAACATGGATCACGAAGAGCGCAAATCACTTTCTCTTCTATTAGAATCTAAACAGGAATTTTCTGAATCAGATTACAAGGCAGCATATTTTTATTATTTGGGCGAATCGTTTCACTTAAATGAACAATTTGATAGCGCTACGCACTATTTAAACAAATCTCTAGAAAGTGGTCATTTAGAAAAAACTCAAATTGATCGTATCAATCAAAAACTTGCCCAAGTCGATTATGCTAAAGGTGCCTATGCCAACGGTAAAAATTATGAAGTTTTTGATGTACAAGATGAAGTGAATGGAAAATATAAAGATTATAGCCCTTTGATTTCAACTGATGAATCTATTTTAATTTTCACTTCAAAAAGGCCTGGTATAAACACAGAGCTCGATGAAGACGGTGAACACTTTGAAGATATTTACATTTCAAGAAGAAATGCCTTAGGTTTCTGGGAAAATCCTGTTTCTATAAGTGACAATATCAATACGAAAGACCATGAAGCAAGTGTGGGGATTTCACCTGACGGAAACCAAATTATTATATATAAAGGTAACGAGCAATCTGGTGCATTTTATACCAGCTCACTTGACGGATCTGACTGGTCAAAACCTGAATTGTTGGATGACGGAAAAACCATCAATCAGAAAAAATATTGGGAGACCAGCGCAACAATGAGTCTTGATAAAAAGACTATTTATTTTACTAGTGACCGAAAAGGTGGCAAGGGTGGATTAGATATTTACTATTCAACAAGAGCTGATGAGCAAAGCAGTTGGACTGAGCCTAAAAACTTAAGTACCCAAGTGAATACTCAATATGACGAAGAATCTCCTTTTATTCATCCTGACGGAAAAACACTTTTCTACAGCTCACAAGGAGGAGAAAACATGGGTGGATTTGATGTTTTCAAGACTGTTTTACAAGATGATGGATCATGGTCTGCTCCAGTGAATTTAGGCTATCCAATCAACACAGTACACAACGAAGTGCACTTTACACTCACTGCAAATGGCCGCAAAGCTTACTTCAGCTCTTCTAGACTAAACACTAAAGGAGAAGAAGATATTTACAAGGTAATTTTAGATGAAGACGTTGAACCTCTTGTATTGATTAAAGGTCTTGTTAAAGCTAATGATCAGCCCTTAAATAATGTTGAGATTAAAATTATTGACAAAAGAACGGGCAAAAGTGTTGGAATCATCCACAAACCAAATCCAGCGTCAGGAAAATACATGATTATCATGCCTCCAGGAAACAATTACACTATGATAGTTTCTGGAGAAGGATTTGACAGCTATCAAGTAGATTTAAATGTTCCTAATCAAGAAGAATTTCATGAAGTCTATCAAGAGATTGATTTAAAAAAATCAGAAAGCGACTCTTTGCTTTATGAAGAGATTACTGTCTATAATTCTTTTGATGACCTTAGAGACAAGTCGTTTACCCCTGAGTTAGAGCACCCAAATACTACCTATGTCAATGAGCTTATTCATGACATTATGGAAAACAAAGATAATCCTGAAGTATTACAAAAAAAGATCAACCAAATTGATGTCATTACCAATCAGGTAACCAATGATTTTAATAGGGTAATTGAAGAAGAAGCACATACCGAAGAAATTCATGTTTCTTCTCTTGACACATTAGAGCAAATCGTAGTAAATAATGACACAATCAACGTAGTACCTTCAAGTTTCTCTACACCAATTCCTAAGGGCAGAGACTTATTTGCAGACAAAAGCTCTGATTTTGACGGCGATGGAATCTCTGATTTTTCTGAAATGAATGGGAGCAAAAAAAGTGATATGTATGATCCATGTGATCCTGATCCCAACTGTGCTGCATGCATGAGAGTTATTGCATTCAATGACACCAACTCTTACGGAGATGTTGAGCAGGCTTTGATTAAAAAATCGAATGAACAAACCCTTTACAGCAATCTTTCTAGTGATGACACAGACAAGGATGGCATCGCAGACTATTTTGAAATTAATGGTTCTGAGAAAAGCAACTTACTAAACCCTTGTAGCCCAGATGCAAGTTCAAAAGCATGCATCCAATACAAGAACGATTTAGCCTCAAACAATGCTTCAGATTTTGATAAAGACGGCATTACTGATTATGATGAGTTAAATTCAACCACTAAATCAGATCCTAGTGATCCTTGCGACCCAAATGTAAATTCTAGGGCATGTAAAATTTATAAAGATGCATTAGCAAAAACAGATTATACTTCTGATTTCGATCAAGATATGTTTCCTAATTATTTTGAGTTGAACGGTAGCCAAAAAAGCAATGAGCTTGACCCATGTGACCCTGACCCTAACTGTAAAGCGTGTATAGACAGTAAAAAAGATTTAGTGGTTGAGACTATTAAAG
>JAHDHZ010000049.1 GCA_020631045.1 Flavobacteriales bacterium
CAAGATTCAATACCTTTGAACTTTAATTAACAAAACATGAAAAAGATCATAACTCTTATTTTTACATCTGCTTTATTTGTAAGCTGTTCAAACACTCCGAAAGAAGTAGTTGTTGAAGAGCAACAACACATTAAAATCAAAACAATCGATGAAAATGGGCTTGAGAAAATCATTGAATGGAACGGTGAGGGGGCAATGCCTGAAGAAATAAAAGCAGCTATGCAAACGGCAGGTGATTCTCTACAAGCAGGCCTTGCCATTGCACATCTTTCAATTGAAGGAATGAGTTGTGCTAAAATGTGTGCGTCAAGTATTGATAAAGCTTTAAATGCTTTAGAAGGCATTGAAAAAGCGAGTGTTGATTTTGAGCAAAAATTGGCAACAGTAGAGTTTGATGATCAAAAACTTTCGCATGAAAACATTGTAAAGGCCATTCATGATGTACATGATGGGAAATACAAAGTCACACAAATTGAGCTTAAAAAAGAACTTGAAAAAGCCTTATAATTTATGTCTAAACTGATCGAAGAATTACAATGGCGTGGGCTAATTCATGATGTGATGCCCGGAACTGCTGAGCAGCTTGAAAAAGAAATGACCTCAGGATATATTGGTTTCGACCCAACAGCTGATTCTTTACACATCGGAAATTTGGTTCCGGTAATTTTATTGATGCATTTGCAAAAAGCTGGACATAAACCCATTGCTTTGGTCGGAGGTGCAACAGGCATGGTGGGTGATCCATCCGGAAAAAAAGCAGAGCGTAAGCTGTTAGATGAGCAAACGATTCAGGCCAATTTAGCAGGTCAAAAAGCACAATTAGAGCAATTTTTAGATTTTGATTGTGGAGATAATTCGGCTGAGATTGTAAATAATTATGATTGGTTTAAAGGCATAGGGTTTTTAGAATTTATAAGAGACGTAGGCAAGCACATTTCAGTGAATTACATGATGGCCAAAGATTCTGTGAAATCTCGTTTAGAAACAGGCATGTCGTTTACAGAGTTTACTTATCAATTGGTACAAGGCTATGACTTTTACCAGTTGTATACCCATAAAAACTGTAAGTTACAGATGGGAGGGTCAGACCAATGGGGAAACATCGTGACGGGTACTGAATTGATTCGTCGTAAAGCTAAAGGAGAAGCATTTGCCTTAACTGCGCCTTTGATCACTAAGGCAGATGGCTCTAAGTTCGGAAAAAGCGAAGGCGGAAACGTGTGGTTAGATCCTGCAAGAACTTCTGCATACAAGTTTTATCAATATTGGTTAAATGTCTCAGATGAAGATGCTGAAAAATTCATTAAGATTTTCACCTTTCTATCAAAGAATGAAATTGAAAAATTAGTTGCTCAACACAAAGCAGAACCGCATTTAAGAACATTGCAAAAAATATTGGCTGCTGACATTACTACTCGTGTGCATTCAGACCAAGCCTTAGAAACCGCATTGAAAGCCTCTCAGATTTTGTTTGGTAAAAGCACCGTTGATGATTTAAAGGCTATCAATGAGCAAAGTTTTTTAGATGTTTTTGATGGAGTGCCCACAAAAGTAGTAGCAAAGTCTACCTTAAGTTCAGGCATTAACGTGGTTGATTTATTTGTTGAGCAGACTGGCTTTCTAAAGTCAAATGGAGAGGCGATTCGTGCACTCAAAGAAAACTCCATTCAAATCAATAAACAAAAAGTGCAAAAAGAGTTTAGTCTGACAGATAAAGATTTATTGAACGATAAGTACGTTTTGTTGCAGAGAGGTAAGAAGAATTATTTTGTGGTAGAGTTTAATTAACCACCCAAAGCTTTGCTGTAGTAGAGTTTGAAAAGTAAAAATCTGCAGAGTAATTTCCGCCCAAGACATAGTATTTATTCCAAAGGCTTGAATGCCCTGATGCATCTAGCCATAAGTCATCTGTATTGAAAATAATGATGCCCGTATAACCTAAGAAGTCTTTGTAATCATTGCTGATGATGTGGGCAGGTCCGTAGACCTCTGTTAAGTGCTGTTCTAAAACTTTGACTCTATAGATATAAGAATCGAAATTAGCGCTTGAGCTGATTTGTCCTTCAATGTATGGGATGTGATTCAGTGATAAGTTCATGGCGTGAGATACTCTGATGGCACAAGTGTTTTGGAAAAATCCATGATCAATATTGTATTGTACTTTTCCCCCAATCATGGGTGCTAACTCTTGGTCAGTAATTTCTGTTTGATCATCATATGCTGGACCGTATTTAGGGTAGTGTGCTAGCAAGGCCTCAAAATTAGGGTTGTATAAATCTGTATGATAAGATGCTAAGTTTGCCTCTATAGCTTCTTGATGTGCAAAATAGTATTGCTCAACACTCATATAACTTGGGCTAGAATGAGAAGGTGTTTGATCTTCGAGTCTTTTTCTACAAGAAGATCCTGAAGCAATTAGTAGGCTTATGGTCAAGCAGAAAAGAAAGTAGATTGGACGCTTTTTCATGTTTTTGTGTATTTGCATTGCAAATGTCACAAGAAAAAAAATGCCAGTCTAGTTTATTTGGCGAGTTAACGATAAAATAATGTGAACCTGGTTTAATTGACTACCCAAAGTTTTGCGTACTGTGCGTTCGAGAAGTGAAAATCTGTTGATTGTACTCCACCCAAAATATATGCCCCGTTCCAGAGTGAGATGTGGCCTGTTGCATTTGACCAAACTCCTGGCATGTCAAAGAGTATGATTCCGGTAAACCCATTAAAATCAGCATAATTGCTGCTTACTATTTGTGCGGGTCCGTACTTGTCGGTTAAATATTGTTCAAAAACTTTTACGCGAAAAATGTTTTTATCATCAAACTGATCAGAAGAGGTTTCTTGACTGATGTAAGGGATTGTTTCACCAACCATGTTTAGTGATCTGCTGATTCTAATGGCGCAAGTGTTTAAAAATATTTGTTGGTTGATGTTGTAGGCAACTAATCCACCCATAACGTCAGCTAACTCTTCATTGCTAATGTTTTCTGGCTCATTTACGCCATGCCCATACCTTAAATAATGACTTTCTAATTCATCAAAAGTTGTAGGAATAGCACTTTGAAAAGTATTTTGTGTTGTGTTGTTAGAAGAATTACATGAGCCCGAAGATGTTAAAATGTAGAAACTAAAACAAATAAGTGAAATTCGGGATAGAGTCATGCTTTGAAATTTAGAATTCAAATATCACAATGTCTCTTGTTGATAGCAAGAATTTTTTTCAACAATTTCTTCATCCTTTTTAAAGCTTTACAAGTTATATTTGACTTGTGTCGGCAGATTTAAAAGATAAAGTAGCGGCTTTACCCTTGAGCCCTGGGGTGTACCAGTATTTTGACAAAAAAGGCGTGATCATTTATATCGGAAAGGCGAAATATCTTAAAAAAAGAGTCAAGTCTTACTTTACAAAAAATCACGATTCTGCTAAAACACGCATTTTGGTTAAACAAATTGTTGATCTTAAATACATTGTTGTTGATACAGAGCTTGATGCGCTTATTCTAGAAAACTCTTTGATTAAAAAGCACCAGCCTAAGTACAATGTTTTGTTGAAAGATGACAAGACTTTTCCGTGGATTTGTATCAAAAAGGAGCGTTTTCCTAGAGTGTTTGCAACAAGAAAGGTAATCAAAGATGGGTCTAAGTATTATGGACCTTATCCGAACATAAAGATCATGTATGCCTTGCTTGAGATGATCAAGAAAATCTTTGCCATTAGAACATGTAATTTTAACCTCTCACAAGAAAACATTGATAAACAAAAGTTTAGAGCGTGTCTAGAGTTTCAGATCGGAAATTGCAAGGCTCCCTGTGTGGCTAAGCAAACTGAAAGACAATACAACGAGATGATCGATGGGGTGAAAGAAATCTTAAAAGGAAATACCTCAAAAGTCATTAAGCTACTCAAAACCCAAATGTTGCAAGAAGTTGAATTGCTACACTTTGAGCAAGCCGAAAAAATAAAACAGCAAATTAAATTGATTGAAAATTACCAGGCCAAATCAACTATTGTAAGCCCCACAATCAAAGATTTAGATGTTTTTGCCGTGAAAGAGCACGATAAGAAATGGGCGGTGCATTACATGCGTGTGCACAACGGAAGCATTATTTATGCCCAAACGCTTGATCTTGAAAATAGGCTAGAACAAACTGCTGAAGAGATCTTGCCATCAGTGATTTTGCAACTCAGAGAAAAGTTTTCATCTACGGCCAAAGAAGTTGTGGTTTCGTGCGTTTTGAATGTTGATTTGGGTCTTACTTTGATACACCCACAAAGAGGAGACAAAAAGGCTTTGCTTGATTTAGCAGAAAAGAACATTAAGTTTTATTTGTTAGATCAGAAGAAAAAAGCTGAGTTGATTGATCCTGACCGTCATTCGAATCGTATTTTAAAAACGCTGCAAGAAGATTTGAGACTGAAGCAGTTGCCCATGCATATTGAGTGCTTTGACAACTCGAACCATCAAGGAACTGATGCTGTGGCAGCTTGTGTGGTGTTTAAAAATGCAAAACCCTCTAAAAAAGATTACCGCCATTTTAACATTAAAACAGTTGTAGGTCCTGATGATTTTGCCTCGATGAGAGAAGTGGTTTACCGCAGATATAAACGTTTAAAAGAAGAAGGTCAGCCGTTGCCGCAATTGGTAATCGTTGATGGAGGTAAAGGACAGCTAAGTAGTGCAGTTGAAAGTTTAAAACAACTTGACTTGTACGGAAAGCTTGCTGTTGTAGGCATTGCTAAGAGGTTAGAAGAAATTTATTTTCCGGGTGATTCAACACCTTTATACATCAATAAAAAATCTGAAAGTTTAAAGCTTATTCAACACCTGAGAAATGAAGCGCACCGTTTCGGGATCACCCATCATAGAGATAAAAAAACTAAGCGTATACGCAAAACACAGCTTACCCAAATTGATGGGATTTCTGAGAAAACAGCAAAAAAATTACTGACCCACTTCGGATCGGTCAAACAAATAAAAGTAGCTGAATTCTCTGAAATTTCACAAGTAGTAGGAGCGCACTTAGCCCAAAAAATCAAGGCATTTTTTCTAAATAAAATTTAAAGGCTCTTGAAAAAGTCTTGAGCTTAAGATTTAGAGTCTTCTAATAAGTATTTGTACACTTCTTTTTGTGAACGCACTTTCTTGAGCTTGTTTTTTACGTATTTGTTTTCAAAATTGCCATTAACAATGCGCGCCTTTACGTTGTCTTGGAGTTGAATCAACGTGATTTTCTTTAAGAGCTTTTTGATTTTTGAATCGTAAATTGGCGCGGTAATTTCAACGCGATTGTCAAGATTTCTAAACATCCAATCAGCTGAAGAGATAAAGGTTTTGTCTTCTGACCCGTGACAAAAAATAACCAATCTAGTGTGTTCTAAAAACTCATCGACAATGCTGGTGATGTGAATGCGGCCTTCAGCTTTTTTGTAGTTGCTTACCATGGCACACATGCCTCTCACAATTAAATGTAAGTGCACGCCAAATTCAGCGGCTTCATATAATTTAGCGATCATTTCTTTGTCGACCAAATTATTGATTTTTAGATAGATGTAGGCTTGTTTGCCTTTTTGAGCATTCTTGATTTCTGTTTCGATCAGCTCTACAAATCTTCTTCGAGTTGTAAACGGAGAGATAAATAGATGTTTAAAGCGTTTGACTTTGTATGGATGCTCAAAAAAGTCGAAGACGCGTTCTACCTCAGTAGTGATTTGTCTATCGGCGGTAAGTAGAGAAATATCTGTATAGATGTTGGCAGTTTTTTCGTGAAAATTTCCGGTTCCGATGTGTGCGATATTGGCTGACTTGCGCTGAATTAAGATCAGCTTTGAATGTACTTTCAAGCCTTGTACGCCAAAAATGACTCTGACTCCTTCGTCTTGCAACACTTTAGACCAGTGAATGTTGGCTTTTTCATCAAAACGCGCTTTGAGCTCAACCACAGCCAATACATCTTTGCCGTTGCGAACAGCGTTGATGAGCGCTTTGATTACCTTAGAATCTGAGGCTACCCTGTATAAATTGATTTTAATGGCACTTACCTTGGGGTCAATAGCTGCTTCTCTTAAAGTGTCAATTAAATAGTTAAAGTCATGATAAGGATAATAGAGTAAAATATCTTTTTGCTCAATAGTCTTTAAATAACTTGAAGTGCCATGAATATATTTGTGTTTAACATGTTTTGTTTTTTTGTGGATGAGGCTCTTCTTGCCCAATGCCGGAAAAGACATGAAATCTCGATAGTTATGGTATTTTCCTGACGGAATCAAATGAGAAAGCTTGTCAAACTCAATTTGCTTTAAGATATAGATCAATAAATCTTGTGGAATTTCTTTGTCATGTACAAATCGAACGGGTTCACCAACACTTCTGTCTTTGATGCTTTTTGTAAGTTTCTCAACAATACTAACAGAAATGTCATCGTCTAAATCTAATTCTGCATCTCTTGTGACTTTGATGGAGTAGGCATGAAAAGAGACAAAGTCAAAGATTTGAAAAATAGTGCTGGCAAAGTAGCGAATGACATCATCAAGTAAGATGATGTATTTTTTATCGTCAATGCTCGGTAGTTCAAAGAAACGCCCTAATTCTTTTGTCGGAACTTCTATCAAAGCATATTTGTGCTGCGCTTTTTTATTAATCAGTTTAAAAGCTAGGTATGAAATACGATCTTCTAACCACGGAAAATCATTGATTTCATTCAGCATGATAGGTGCCAAAGCAGGTCTTATTTTCTCAATAAACAGTTCATTGAGATAAGCTTTGTGTTCATCTTTAATCGAGCGTTCGTCTAAAAAATAAATGTTGTGTTCTTTGAGCTCTTTAATGATTTTAGCATAGGTTTTTTGAAACTTTGATTCTTGCTTGAGAACAATTTTTTGAAGTTTTTTCAGGGTTTCTTCAGGTTTTGAATGCAGTGTTTTTAAGTCTTTCTTTTTAAGGTTTGAAAGTCTTCTTAAATTGGCAATGCGTACTCTGAAAAATTCGTCTCTATTGTTTGAATAGATGCCCAAAAATCGTAACCGTTCAATCAAAGGCACGGTTTTATCGTCAGCTTCTTGCAGCACTCTTTCGTTAAATGCCAGCCAACTTTCTTCTTTGTTTTTAAACACGCTAGATAAATTAAGAATTAGTCAGTTACGCGGTCTTCTTTACTGTATTTGTTGCGCTTCTTTTTGAGCTTGAGGCTTTGTTTGTCGAGTAATTTTTTTCTGTTTTCACGCTTTCCATCAAAGTGACAGTCGGTAAATTTATCACCTACTCGGTAAGAAAAACTGATGCCTCCGAATTGATACCAGTCATTGTGTTGTGAATCGCCTCGTTGATAAAAGCTCTCTGAATAGACAGTGCTTACATCGTCGATATAATCAGTAAAAGTTTTGCGCATACCGTATTCAAAACCCATAGACATTCTATCGTTGAATCTAATTTTAAAGCCCAATCCAAACGGAATAGCCACACTTATTTTTGAGTAACTAACCAGTTCTGATTCTTGTGATTGTAAGTCAATGGTGCGCCCTTGAAACTCGCCTTTAGGATTAAAGTAAAACCCTGCAATACCAGCAAATAAATAGGGGCTGGCATTTCTAGAGACATTCTTTACGTATGAAAAATTATAGAAGTTAAATTCAAAAGTAGTGCTCACTTCAGTGACTGAAGAGGTGAAATTTAGATTGCGCCATTGCGGTAGGCTTCCGAATAAATAATCGTCATCTGCAGAGAGTTTGCCACGCATAACCATAAAGCGCTGTGACCATCTAGGGGAATAGTTTTGCTTGAAGAATAATCCACCCGCAAGGTGATAGAAATCAAGACTTGTTAAGTGACCTTCAGGATTGAGGTCTCCCATATAATAGGTGAATCCAGGCATAATGCCCACTTCTCTGTTTCTTGGGTATTGTTCTGCAAAAAGGCTGGTGCTTATGCTTAAAAACAAGAGGTATGTAAAGAGCTTTTTGTTCATGTTAAAGCTTGAGTATTTCATTGGTTTGTACAATGTTACTTTTGTTTAAAGCCCGATCGATCAACTGAGCTTCAAACTTTATGGTATCAAAGTTACCCACTGGTACGTAATAAATAGGTTCAAGTTTCACTGAGATGGTTCCCTCTAAGGTGGGGCCTGATCCATTTTCATTTAAGAGCGGAATTCTATAATGAAATGGTGGGGTTAAGCTATCAAATCGAATCCAAACGCCATTTTGTTTTTCAAGGTAAGTGAGTTTTAAATTGAAGTAATAGTCTGATTCTATGTTATACGGAGCAAGTGTGTCTGCATCCGTGAGGCCCACATCTCCATCGCAATCATAAAAGCTTAAATTAAGCTGAGCTGTTGAATTGTCAAATACTTGAAAAGACTCAAAAGAAATTTCAGGAATAGTGTTTTCACAATCGGGGTCTTTGCAAGCAAAAAAGCTCACGCAGAGAAAAATCAGGCAATACTTTTGTAATTTTAGACCCATGCTCGATAATGCGTTTATAAATAGCATTTTTAAGATACAAACTTCAGCGCAATTTTTAAGTAAAGCCCTTGAGGTTTTTCAGTATCAATACCAACATAACGCAATATATAAGCAATTTATTGATCATTTAGGTGTCAATCACAAGCAAGTGCGAAATTTAGAAGAGATTCCGTTTTTACCCATTTCTTTTTTCAAAGCACACAAAGTGGTAAGTTTTCAATCTGATTCAGAGCTTGTATTTACTTCAAGTGCAACTACTTCAGATAACGTCAGTAAACATTATGTGAAAGACGCAAAAATTTACCGTCAGGCTTTTAATCTAGGGTTTGAGTTGTTTTACGGATCGCTTAGTGAATATGTGGTCATAGGACTGTTGCCTTCTTACTTAGATCGAAAGGGATCTTCTTTGATCTATATGGTGCAAGATTTTATTGAGCAAAGCAAAAGTAAAGTAAGTGGTTTTCACAAGCACATAGATGATAATTTACTATTTAAAATGAAGCAATTGAATGCATCAAATCAAAAAGTTTTGTTGGTTGGAGTTTCGTATGCTTTGATGGATTTGGCAGATCGTTTAGATGAACAACTTGGTGATCATTTCACCGTTATTGAAACGGGTGGAATGAAAGGGCAAAGAGCTGAGTTGAGCAAGCAAGAGTTGCATGCATATCTTCAAAAAGGCTTGGGAGTAAAACAAGTACATTCAGAATATGGTATGACTGAATTGTTGTCTCAAAGCTATGCTAGTAACTACAAGAACTTTGTTTCTGCACCCTGGAAGAAAGTGCTTGTAAGAGACCTTCAAGACCCTATGTGCTACCTTCAGAATAAACTAGGAGCAATCAACATCATTGATTTGGCCAATGTGTATTCATGTAGTTTTATTGCTACTGATGATTTGGGTATGCTTAATGAAGATGACAGCTTTGAGCTATTTGGCAGACTAAACAACGCTGATGTTAGAGGGTGTAATTTGATGTATGAGGGTTAGACATCTGTCGCTCTTTGCAAAAGTCACTAAAACTTATTTTTTCTTTGTTTCTAAACAACACAAAAAAGTTATTAGGGTTTTCATAGCCCAGTTTAAAAGCAACCTCTTTACCTGATATATTAGGATTGTTGATCGCCATAATTTTAGCTTCTTTGATGATTCTGTTTTTAATCATTTTAGATGGAGATCCGCTGTTGCTGTCTAAAAATAAATTAGAAAGTGTTTTGGGAGAGATGTACAATAATTCAGCGTATTCTTTCAGCTTTTTTCTGGTTTTAAAATGAATGTTGACCAGCTTGATGAACTCGGCAATGGTGTGGTGTTGAAATTCTGTTTTGGTTTTGCTTTTTTCTTTTAAATAATACCGTAAAAATTTTATAAAAAATCGTTCAGTAATTACGCTAATCATTCTGTTGGTTAACAATTCATTGTTCTTGTACTCATTTTCTATTTCAGAAAGGGTTCCTTCAATTTGATACAATATTCTTTCATCTTTTAGGTCAAGTAGGTAGTAATTGTCAAAATAATCGACAATGATGTTGTTTAAGTAAAGATTAGTAAGGTCAATGTTACATTTTACAGTATTGATTTGGGCTAAATAGCTATGCTTAGCATCAGCATTGTTAAGTACTTGAATTTCTCGAATAGCACCTGTAATAATTACAGATTTTTCTTCACATCGAATGGTTTTTCCGTTTAATAAAATCTTTAGATGAGGGTCTAATGCTAAAATAATAGAGACATAATCAGGTGAGGTGAGGTATTCTCTAAAAGAA
The DNA here is from genome assembly GCA_020631045.1 of Flavobacteriales bacterium. Lineage (GTDB taxonomy): Bacteria > Bacteroidota > Bacteroidia > Flavobacteriales_G > JALEGO01 > JAHDHZ01. The sequence goes on from JAHDHZ010000049.1 coordinate 10,223, forward strand.
CGCGAAAAGTGGTAAGTAGCTGAGTTATGATCGATATTTTGCATATCACTTAGACGTTATTTTTTTAAGATGGTTTCTTTTTTTACATTTACCTGTATGATACCAACCTCTCTTTATACTGAGCTCACGCCCAATCCCAACCACTTAAAATTTGTAGCAGATCGCTTATTGACTGATGCTAGTTTTGAGTTTGATGATCCTGATCAGGTCGTAGAGTATCCTTTGTTAGCCAAGTTGTACAATTTTCCATTCATTGACGGGATGTTTGTGCACAAAAACTTTTTGACGCTCAAGAAGAACGACTTGGTTGAATGGACTGATGTTTCTCTAGAGTTGCGTGAATATGTTTTAGAATACTTGCAAAACAATCAGTGGGTGATAGCCCCTCAAGAAAACAAAGAGCAAAAGACCAAGGCAGAGCTTTACAGTAAAGAAATAACAAACAAAAATAAAAAGAGTAGTAAAGCAAAACCTGTAGAACAACTCACTGACTTTGAACTTAAAATTGTTGACATTTTAGATGAGTATGTAAAACCTGCAGTACAGCAAGATGGAGGAGACATTGTTTTTCATGACTTTGATGAAAATGATGGAGTGTTGACTGTAGAGATGAAGGGTGCTTGTAACGGTTGTCCATCATCCACCCAAACCTTAAAACAAGGTATTCAGGGCTTGTTTCAAAAAATGTTGCCTGAGGTGAAGGAAGTAGTAGCTGCAGATTAAGTAGATAGGCTACATTGTTTGATAAACGCCCATTGCACCATATTTTTTGATGCGTGCATCAATCATCTTTTCTGAAGAAACTTTTTTAAAGCTTTCAATGTCTTGAATGACTGCTTTTTTGACTTTTTCAAAGGCTTTTAAAGGAAAGGCGTGTGCCCCGCCAATGGGTTCTTTTATGATGCCGTCAATTAATTTATTTTTAAGCATATCTTTTGCTGTGAGTTTTAAAGATTCAGCTGCTTGTTCTTTAAAATCCCATGTTCTCCACAAAATGGCTGAGCAGTTCTCAGGTGAAATGACTGAATACCATGCATGCTCTAGCATATAGGTTTTGTCTCCAAGCCCAATGCCTAAAGCTCCTCCCGAAGCTCCTTCACCAATTACAACACAAATGATAGGTACTTTTAGCATAGCCATATCCATCAAATTTTTTGCAATAGCTTGACTTTGTCCACGTTCTTCGGCGCCTACTCCTGGATAAGCTCCTGGGGTGTCAATAAGGGTAACAATAGGCTTGTTAAATTTCTCTGCTAACCTCATTAAGCGCATGGCTTTTCTATAGCCTTCTGGCCGAGCCATTCCGAAATTTCTGTACTGACGCATTTTGGTATTGGCTCCTTTCTGATGGCCAATCATCATGACGCTCTGCCCATCAATGATGCCAAATCCTCCCACAATAGCTTTGTCATCACTAAAATAACGATCGCCGTGCAATTCTGTGAACTCTCCGCCACTTAAGGCTTCCATGTATGAAAGCGCGTGTGGGCGTTCTGGGTGCCTAGAGACTTGAACCTTTTGCCAGGCTGATAAATTTTTATAGATCTCTTTTCTTTGCTCGTTTATTTTAGACTCTAAAGATTTGATTTCTGAAGAAAAGTCTGTGCCATTTTCTTCTTGCTTTCTGATCAGCTCTTGCTGTTGCAAGTAGAGCTCTTCTATAGGTTGTTCGAATTCTAAAAAAGTATTCATCTGTGTGAATGATTAGCAAATTTACAGAAGATTTTCTTCTTTTTAGATATATTGGTTTTTTGCTGATTTAATAAGAAAAGCCTAAGATGAATAAGTCTTAGGCTTTTTTTAGATTCCTTGTAAGGTTTTTGTGTTCTGGTTTGAAAAGTATTAAACCTCAAACTTCTGAAGCAACCATCCTAAATCACCACCTTCAATAAAATGGTTTTCAATCGCATCAATCGCGTCAAAATGCCAAAATTTCGTTGAATTAGTTGTGTAAGGAAACTTAATATCTATTTCTTGATTGCAATCAAGCCCTTCAACATAAATTTCAGGAAGCTTTCCTTCAAATTCTTCTTGGGGAGCATACACAAAATAGTACCAAACATCTGTTTGATAAGATTTGGTGACAATGGCTTGAAGGTCCATTTTTCCATACTTTATTTTTCCATTGCTCTTGTATCCTTTTTTAATGATTTTTCTTTGATTAGCTCTTTGAGTTAACCAATTGTTTTCACTTGCTAAAAGATCTAAATCTGGGTTTTGTTCAAGCGCACTCATGTAATCAGATGTGTTGCAAAAGATTTCTTGTGTAGATGATATATTTAGTGAATCATCTGCTTTGTTGCAACCTGCATTTGAAAATAAAGTAAAGCTGAATCCAACAGCTGCTGTGAATTTAAATTTTGAAATAATTTTCATTTTTGTTGTTTTAAAATCGTTAAGTAAAGGTCTGAAAAAAGCGTTTTTGAGTCAATTTTAGTTTTGTAGCTGGTTGAGCAATATGTTTAATTGATTGGTATTTATGTATAAGTGATTTTTTAAAAAATCAGGCTTTGCCTGATTAACTAAAAAGCCTTGCCTTGTTAAAGTTTCTGTCTTTCAGTAAATTTGCCTTTATGATTGGAGCTATTCTTCACGCTGTTTTTGGTATACTTTTCTTGCTTTTCATTGCTTTTGTCTTTAGTGCAAATCGAAAGGCAATCAATTACAAGACGGCCGGTTTTGGTCTGTTGTTGCAAATCTTTTTAGCTATAGGTGTTCTCAAAATTGGGCCTGTTAGAGCAATGTTTGAATTTGTAGGTAAGCTCTTTGTAAAAGTCTTAGATTTTACTAGAGATGGCAGTGTGTTTTTGATGGGAGATTTAATGAATATTGATTCTTACGGGTTTATTTTTGCTTTTCAGGTATTGCCTACTATCATTTTTTTCTCAGCGCTCACTTCAGTCTTGTTCTATTTAGGGATCATTCAAAAAGTGGTCAAAGCGATGGCCTTGGTAATGACCAAACTTTTAAAAATTTCTGGGGCAGAAAGCTTATCTGTGGCTGGCAATATTTTTTTAGGTCAGACCGAGGCACCTTTGATGATCAAGCCTTATTTAGGGAAAATGACAAAATCAGAAATTTTATTGGTCATGATTGGCGGAATGGCAACTGTCGCGGGTGGAGTTTTAGCTGCTTACATCAGTTTTTTGGGTGGAGATGATCCTGTCAAGCGACTAGAATTTGCAAAGCATTTACTCGCTGCATCTGTAATGGCTGCGCCCGGAGCCATCGTGATTTCTAAAATACTTTTTCCCGAGCAAGAAAAAATCAATGAAAAAGTTGAGGTAACTGGCCAAAAAATTGGGTCTAATATTTTAGATGCCATTTCAAACGGAACCACTGAAGGCTTAAAGCTTGCTGTCAATGTCGGGGCAATGCTCTTGGTCTTTATCGCCTTTATTTCTATGGTGAATTTTACGTTTTTTAAACTGGGTGACCTTACAGGTTTAAATGCTTGGGTGGCATTAAACACTCCTTATGATAAGTTTTCTCTTGAATTTATTTTAGGATACGCTTTTGC
>JAHDHZ010000050.1:0-7583 GCA_020631045.1 Flavobacteriales bacterium
CAGGTTCAGTACCTTCAATAATGTCTAATATACCGTCATCGTCAGAATCTGTATCAGTATAATCATTGTTACCGGTGCTCTCTGAATTAGGATTACACAACAACTGATTACCTTGATGAAAGTCAATATCATCAATCAATCCATCATTATCAATGTCATTTACCGAAGCATAAGCACTAGGATATTGACCATTATCATCCATATTGGTAGGCATTGCACCTTTATTCGCTTCTAATCCATCAGGCAAGCAATCGTTATCAGAATCTAAATCACAACGATCTGGTAAGGCGTCTGAATCAGAATTAGGATCAGCTAAAACAGTGCCACCATCACCAGGATCAACATCTGCAGCCCATCCGTTACCATTTGCATCATTCAATTTTACATATGAACCAGAATACCTTCCCTGATCGTTCATATTGGCAGGCATTACTCCGTTGTTCGCTTCTACTGCATCAGGGATACCATCGTTATCAGAATCTAAATCACAATGGTCTGGTGTGCCATCACCGTCTTTATCAGAGGTACCTTCAACAGAATCAGGGATTCCGTCATTATCATTGTCTAAGTCATCAGCATCGGTAATGCCATCTTCATCTTTATCGGGTAAACAGGTTACTTTATTAAAATTATAAGATGCAGCATCCCAATAAATTCGAGAACCAGAAACAAAAGTTAAGCGAACATATCTTGCGTTTGATATTAAATTAAAGTTAAAGTCTTCAAAGGTAGAGGTGCCTGAAACAGTTGAATTATAAGTAATTGGATTTGAGAAAGTTAAACCGTTTAAAGACTGCTCAATTGTTGCTTGAGCGCCTACCACGACACCAGAGAGTCTTAAAGTAATATCTTCACCAGAGTTTACTGTATCTGATAAATCAACCGTAATAAATCCTGAGGTTGAAAGTTGAGCAAATAAACCATCTTGAGTACCTAAAGTATTTGACTGATCTGCAACACTCCCTCCGCTATTTAACACGTTATCAGCATTACCCGAAACATTGATTAATCCTTCAGTAGTGAAAGCAGCTGGGCAAGCAGCTACTTCTAAATAATCTGGCGTACCATTTGCAGGATCAACATCTACCACTTCATTTTCAGTGACAATTCCATCGTTATCATCATCATCATCACGCCAATCATCTTGAGCATCACCATCTGTATTTTGTGGAGTATATGTAGTCACACCAATACATGGGTCAGCAGGAGCAGAATCAAAATTATCATCAATGCCATCTAAATCAGCGTCATTATTAGCAGGAGCAGAATCAGCCACACCATCTTGATTATTATCATTGGCTTCTATTTCATCTAACACACTGTCATTGTCTGAGTCTTCGTCTTGAAAATCTGCTATACCATCTCCGTCATGGTCATTGGGCTCTAAAGGCTGATTGCCTGAATCAGGGTCAAATTGATCAATCAATCCATCTCCATCAGAATCTACTAAAGAAGAAATACCTGTATACGTTGAGGTAGGTTGTGCTTCATAATTATCATCTAATCCGTCATCATCTGCATCACGATCGACAAAATCTGCATATAAATTACCATCAGTATTCTCAACCGCTAAAGGAGTAACCAATAATACATCATTTAATCCATCACCATTAGCATCTGTAAAAGCATCAGTCAAGGCATCGTTATCTGTATCTTGTCCGCCTGCTTCAATAATATCTGAAATACCATCATCATCAGAATCAAGGTCATAAGCATTTGAAATTCCATCACAATCAATAGAAGCGTTAGGTAACAAACAAGCTGAAGCAGTTGTGTAAGCGGTAGTAGGGTCACCATCAACCACGTCTAACAATCCATCCATATCAGTATCAACGCCTTCAATACGAGCAGTTAAAGGATTGAATCCAGTTGGAATAATTCCGTTATTGGCCTCAATCGCATCAGGAATTCCATCATTATCAGAATCTAAATCTAACATATCAATAACTCCATCATTATCTGTATCGTCTAAGCCTTCAGCACTATCACAAATTCCGTCATTGTCAGCATCTAAATCACAGTCATTATCTACCCCATCACCATCAGGATCACCGTTACCTTCAGCCACTCCGTCTAAAGCATCATCATCACACTGTATTTCAAAATAAATAAAACCTGTATCACACAATACGGGTGGAGGAAATCCCCCATCACAAATACTATAACACATGGTATCGTAACCAATAAAATCAGTATTTGGAGTATATACTACGTTATTGCCACTCAATACCGCCGTACCATTAGAAGGACCTTTTCCAGGTATCAAAGTAGTGGTAAAGGTATGCGAATCAGGATCGTAATCATTGGTCTGAACCTCAACAGTAGTTTCAGTGTTTTTTGGTACAATTACAGTGTCTGCAACAGCAACTGGTGTACAATCATCATAAAACGTGAAATTTAAAGTATCAAAATCAAAGTGGGTAATCCAATAGGTATTCATTGTTTTTTCATTACCAAAGAAAGCACTCCAAGGGTGACAAATGGCTGTTGATCCGTCACACGGAATAGCAGTATTGTCTGCACCTCCTACATCTGAATCATCCCAATAGACATCTTGAACCCCTCCAGCCGGTGCGTGGGTAATTACCTCATATCCGTTAGGATTGTATTCAACATCATACATCGGTAAGTGTGTAACCCCAGCATTAAACTTAGCAACCAATTCGATATCTGTCATGTCTGGTACTGGATTGCCTAACCCATCATTTCCGTCCCAGAAATAAGTATTTACTCCTTTGGTCACAAGATATAAGAAATCAACATCTGAGGAGCCTGGTTCGTATGAACCTGATCCATTGATGTCAAAATAGCCTTCCATGTAACCATTGTTTGTAACCTCAGTAGTGAAGGTGTAGCCTAATGGTCGACAACCTTCAATTTTTGAATTTAAAATCTGAGGCGTAATACTAGTGGGAGGAAATTCATCTGCATTGGGCATGTTTAAAAATACGCGATAATCAGGCTGTTCAATTTTACCTGTTCTAGATTTACGATCATTCACAATATTTCCAGTAGAGTCTGGTCCGTAAGTATTGCTAAAAACAGCAAAGCCTAATCCGCGCATGCCGTCAAATTGAATGGAAGTGATGATACTGTCTGAATGGTAAAAGAAAAATGTCGTATCAAAAGGCTGATCAAAATTGCCTTGTCCTGCTAATGGAGGAGTATTTAAATACATGGTATTGGTCCAAACGCGTCCATCTAAATTTGTGCTATCAGTCTTGTCAATGACCTGAATGTCAAAATATTCAAACATGGTCCAAAACCCTGTACCCACAACCGTTGCACTGTTGTTAAATTCTATGTAATAATCACCCGGAAGAGAGGGCACAAATTTTAAAGAATTATAACCTCCAGTAGCAGCAGTTTTACTTGGTCCTTCAACAGCTTGCTTATACGTCTCAATATACCCTGCACCTGAAGAAGTAGGTACTAAGGTAGGGCCAACAACAACATTGCCCAACTCATCTTTAATTCTATAATAAAGTGTTGTGGTTAACGTACTGCCCCATTTTGGATGGTTGGTTCTAAGTTTAAAACCGTAGTGAATTTCTTCAACATTTTGATCACCCACACGAATGTGTAGGCGTTTTGTTGGGTCATCTGTTACTGCCCAGGTATAATAATCAATGTAAGTAAGCCCAATATCATGCAACACAAAATTAGCCGGAACTGTTGAATCTGGCATGATTTGCTTGGTACCTTCAGCAAAACAATAAAGTGAAAAAAAACTAAGTAGTACAACAAGTATGTGTGACTTTTTCATATGGCTACATTTTGAAGTGTAACAATAATACACAATTCGTTAAGTATAATCACTTACTGATTTTTGGTTTTTATCAACTTTTAGGTGAATAAATGTTTTTTAATGGTGAATCAATTTCTCAGTGTATTAAAGCAATGTTTACAATAAGTGAGCAAGGCTTTTCACTTTTGGACTTTCACCTTCTTTCTTATATCATTGCTGAAGTTTAACTTAAAATCAAAAATAAAATGGAAACTATTACTGGATCTTTAGGAGGCTTTTTATCGTCAATTGTCTCTAGTGTTGGAGCTTATGCTCCGAGTCTTATTGGTGGAATTGTTGCTCTGATCATTGGGCTTTGGATTGTTCGTATGATTGTAAAAGCTGTAGGTAGAGCATTTGAAAGAAGCTCGGTTGATCAAACCTTACAACCTTTTTTAATTACACTGATCGGATTTTCACTTAAAGCTTTATTGTTTATCTCAATTGCAGGAATTGTTGGAATTCCTACTGCTTCTTTTGCTGCTTTGATTGCAGGTGCTGGTGTGGCAATTGGGGCTGCGTTTAATGGTTCACTAGGTCATTTGGCTTCGGGGGTGATGTTGCTCGTTTTCAGACCGTTTAAGGTTGGTGATTTAATAGAGGTTGACGGCACGCTGGGTTTTGTTAGAGAAATCTCTGTATTTGTAACGTTTTTAGAGACTTTTCAGAACAAAACTGAAATTATTCCTAACGGTGCGGTGACTGCCGGTAGAATTACCAATTATACTACTATTGGTAACTTGCGTGTTGATATGCCTTTTGGAATTAGATACGGAGCAGATGTTGAAAAAGCTAAGAAAATTGCATTAGATGTTTTAGCAAATGATCCTAAGGTATTGAAAGATCCTGCTCCTAGAATTGGGGTAAACAATTTAGGTGAAAATGGTGTTGAATTTGTAGCGCTTCCTTATTCTTCAGTTGAGGACTACTGGGATGTTTATTGGGATACAAGAGAGGCTATTTTGGCGGCTTTAGGAAAAGCTGGATTTGAAGCTCCACTACCTCAACGAGTGGTAACAATGACCAAATAAATTACTTTCTATCAATAAATTAAAGCCTTAAGTTTTTGACTTGAGGCTTTTTTATTTATATTTTTGAGAAAATTAATACTATGAAATCAAATAAGTTATTTTTATTGATCGCGTTTTTCTCAGTTTCAATCTTTGTAATTCAAGCGTGTAAGAAAAACAAATGTAAAGATGTTGAATGCTTCAATTGTGGCGCTTGTGAAGAAGGTGTATGCATCTGTATGGAAGGGTTTGAAGGAGAGCAATGTGAAGATGAGGTAAGAGCAAAGTATTTTGGAGCTTACAATATGACACCACAAGATGAAGAATGTAATGAGATTAGTGTTCCTATTGTTGGTGGAATTACAGTTTCAGATTATTTTACATCTCCAAATCCTTATTCGTTGACTGTAAAAGCAGACCCTAATAATGTACTTGGAATTATTTTTGAAAAAACAATCAATCCAAGTGAGTTTACTTTTAAAGCGACTATGACTAATGATAAGAATTTTACGATTCCAGCTCAAGTAGTTGAAGCAGATACAATTCTTGGTCAACCTATTCCTACTTCTATTGCAGGAACTGGATTTTTCAATGGAAACACTGTTTCATTTGATTTAATCAAACAAAGAACTGTTGATTTTGATGATATTTCTTGGCCAGTTGTTGGTACCATTCCTTTTGTTGGAGAACAAGGTGTTGAATGTTATCAAACACACACTGGAGTAAAATAATTTATACAAAAACTAAACTTTAAAACCCTGTAAGTATTTCTTACGGGGTTTTTTATTTTTGAACTATGCAAAAAAGAAGAACCTTTATTAAACTATTTGGCAAAGCAGCAATTGGCTCTACATTAGCAGTGCCTTTTTTAGAATCGTGTGGAAATAATCCCTCAAACGTTACTACAACTGACGATGAGAAGTTACTTGAGTCGTTAAAAGCTATTCAAATTAAAGGAATTAGTCCCAGTGCTAAAGACAATTTACTGTTAGCTGAAAACCTTTCGTATCAAAAGTTAATTTCTTGGAAAGACAAAATCAGTGAACAAGATCATTTTGGGTTTAACAATGATTTCACCTGTTACATTCCCTTATCTGAAGATAACACTAATGATGGATTACTGTGGGTGAATCATGAATATGCACACAGTTTATTTGTAGCGGGGTTTGATCACTCAAAAGGCCTTGAACACAAAACAAAGCAACAGGTCGATTTAGAACGCTATTCGGTGGGCGGAAGCATTGTTAGAATTCAAAAAACTGATGAAGGGTGGAAAGTTATTAAAAATGACCCTCACAACAGAAGACTAAACAGCTTTACAAAAATTAAATTCAATTGGGATCAACCCATAGCGGGGTCTGATCATGGTATTGGTACGCACTCTAATTGTTCGGGTGGAATTACACCTTGGAACACCATCTTAACTTGTGAGGAAAACTACGATCAATATGAAGGGGAAACCATTTATGATGAGAACAACACTCCTTCTCACGAACCTGCAAAATATGGATGGGATCGTTTTTACAACAACCCACCAGAACATTATGGATGGGTGGTTGAGGTTGACCCTAAAACAGGCGATGCACAAAAACATATTGCCTTAGGGCGTTTTGCACATGAGTGCTGCACATTGATTGAGCTTGAAGACAAAAGAATAGTAGCCTATTCAGGTGATGATAAAAACAATGAGTTTATCTATAAGTTTATCTCTTCAAAACCCTCAAGCTTAAAAGAAGGTACCCTTTATGTGGCAGATACTGAAAATGGTAAGTGGATTTCTTTAAATTACGAAGACCAACCTATTCTTCAAGAAAAATTTAAAGACCAAACAGAGGTTTTAGTGCGAGTAAGAGAAGCAGCAAGAATGCTGGGCGCCACAGAACAAAATAGACCTGAAGATTTTGAAATTGATCCGATCACTGGTGATGTATTGGTAGCCTTGACCAATAACTATGATAAAGAAAATTACCATGGATCTATTTTAAAGATCACCGAAAATGGTAAGCATGATGCACTCACTTTTAAAGCTAAAGATCATTTGGTTGGCGGGCCTGAATCTGGATTTACTTGCCCAGACAATATGGCTTTTGATAAAGTAGGTAATTTGTATTTTACCTCTGATATGAGCGGTAGTAAAATGAACAAAGAAGATGGGCCGTATTTTCCTGCTTTTAAAAACAACGGTTTGTTTGTGGTGCCTCGCTATGGCGATCAAAAAGGCGAAGTGATTCAAATTGCCAGTGCTCCCACTGATGCAGAATTAACAGGTCCTTGGTTTTCACCAGACTATAGCACCTTGTTTTTGAGCGTACAACATCCTGGTGAAAATACCACTGATTTAACAAAACCCACTTCAAGTTGGCCTGATGGAAATGGTGCAATACCCAAACCCTCTGTGGTATGTATTTCTGGAGCCCTTTTAGATAAACTTACCCATTTAAATAAATTGGTATGAAAAAATTAACCATACTCTTATGCTTTTTTACCTTGGTTGGATGTCAAAAAGACATTGATATAGCCAAAGACTCTCTTGAAGGCTCTTGGAATATTGTAAAGGCTTATGCAAACGATCAAACCCAAACGGGTAATTTAGGTACGATTACCTTTTATAAAAACAGGTCATGTAATTATAGTATCAATGCGCAAGCTATTTCTGATCAACAAGTGAGTACTTGGGCACTTAAACATGAAAAGGTGAATTCAGGATTTGTAAAAGTAGATCAGTTTACACTTCAAATAAACACATTAGGGAGTTTTAATGCTGATTTTGAAGACCAGACTACAAA
>JAHDHZ010000050.1:7683-12364 GCA_020631045.1 Flavobacteriales bacterium
TTCAAATAAACACATTAGGGAGTTTTAATGCTGATTTTGAAGACCAGACTACAAATGCACATAAAAACGCTAAAAAAGTAGCACTTCAGCATCTTAATCAAGCATATGAGCTTTTTTTAGAAAAGCAATAGCTTTTTAAAGTAAGGTAAATACAAATACCGCCAATGCACTCCCTAAAAAAGGAGCCAATATCGGAATCCAAGCATACCCCCAATCAGAAGAAGCTTTGTCTTTAATAGGCAATAAAGCATGTGCAATTCTTGGCCCTAAATCACGAGCGGGATTGATTGCATACCCTGTGGTTCCGCCCAAAGAAAGCCCAATGGCAAATACTAGTAAAGCAACCGGTAAAGCATCAATAGAGCCCAAGCCAACTTCTGGGCCCGTTAAAAACAATACCCCAAGAATTAAGACAAACGTTGCAATGAATTCAGAAATAAAATTAGAAACTGTATTTCGAATGGCGGGGTCTGTACAAAATACTGCACGTTTTAACCCTGAATCTTGAGTCGCTTTAAAATGATCTTTATGTGCCAACCAAGCCAATGAAGACCCGGTAAAAGCACCCAATAATTGTGCAAGCATGTATCCCAATGCTTTGGGTAATGTAATTTTTTTAAGCAGAAGCATTGAAAGCGTAACCGCTGGGTTAATGTGCGCGCCACTTATAGGCCCTACCATGTAAACAGCTACAAATACAGCCATCGCCCAGCCAAAAGTAATCACAATCCACCCACTATTTTCACCTTTCGTATCTTTTAAAACCACATTTGCTACAACCCCACTGCCCAATAACAACAACACGGCAGTTCCGATAAACTCAGCTAAATAAACATTCATATCATATATTTTTTTGCAAGTCCTTTAAACCTATTTAATTCATTCTGTTGCCAATCAGCATCTTTTGATAAAAACCCTGCCATCACCTTCACTACCTGGGGAGCAATTTTTAAGGCTAAAGCGGCATCTAAAAACAAAATTCTTGATCTTCTAGCCAACACATCTTCAAGTGTAAGAGCAAATTCTCTATCAATAGCAAGCTTAATGTCGGCAGGACACAAAGCTACTTTAGGGTGAAAACGCTTAGCAAGTCGCGTATCTTTTTTGATGATTTGTTTAAAGTAAGTGATATCATCTCCATATTTAGATCCTGAATTTTCTGTTGCGCAAAAGGCATAATTTTGAGTTAGGCACTTCAAAGACTTGAGCTTATTAAACTTCGCATTCACATCTAGGGTTTGCTCAGCCATATTTCGGTAGGTAGTCCATTTACCACCCATAATACTCACCAATCCTTTCATGTTAGTCTCAATCTTATGCGATCGAGAAATACGTTTACTTGCTATTTTTCTATTGGGGCGCACAAGAGGACGAAGTCCTGAAAAAACTGCTTTTACATCGCTTTTGTGAATTTTGATTTTATTAAAAGCATTAAAGTGCTTGATCATGTAATTCACTTCATTTGACCATACAAAAGGTTCTAATTTCTTCTCTTTTACAGGCTTATCTGTTGTGCCAATAATGGTTTTGTCTTGCCAAGGCAATGCAAAAATCACACGACCATCAGAAGTTTTAGGAATCAACACCGCTCGTTCGCTGTTTAAAACTTGTTTATCAACCACAATATGAGAGCCCTTTGAAGCTAAAATCTTAAAAGAAGATTGCACTTTATTTTTATGCAATAAGTTACTTGAAAACACCCCTGTTGCGTTGATCACACTCTTAGAATTAAATGTGTATTTCTTATCAGTTAAGGTATCTAAGGTTTTAACCCCAGTGATCTTACCTTTGGTTTTAATAAGACTGGTCACCCTCATGTAATTTAAAACTGCTGCTTTGTTCTTTAAAGCATGTTTTACCAGCTCAATATTTAAACGCGCATCGTCAAATTGGCCGTCTAGAAAGGCTATACCTCCAAAAAGGCGATCACTAGAAATATTAGGCATTTGCTCTAATACTTTTTGCTTAGACAACCATTTGGTTTTTCCCAAAGAATGAGAGCCACTCAATAAATCGTAGACTTTTAAACCAATAAAATAATAGAATTGTTGAAAGATATTTTTAGTAGGCAACACAAACTCAAGTTTTGCACACAAGTGCGGAGCATTCTTCAACAGCGCTGTACGTTCTCGTAAAGCCTCTTTAACCAATGAAACTTGACCTTGCTGCAAATAACGTACGCCTCCATGAATGAGTTTAGTAGCCTTGCTGCTGGTGCCTTTAGAAAAATCAAATTGTTCTAACAGTAATGTTTTGTATCCGCGTAAAGCAGCATCTAGAGCAATGCCTGCACCTGTTGCTCCTCCACCAATGACTATTACATCATAAAGTGTTGTAGATTGTGCTTTTTCTATAAGTTGTAAGCGTCTCATGAGGCGAAAAATTTAGTTGCTTCTACAGCCTTTTTAAATCCTTGAATGTTCAGGTTTTTATTATCTGTTGAGGTGAACGATTGATCTATTTTCCAATTTTTTGAAATTTCTGCTGCATCAAAAAACCCTGTGTACAATCCGGCTAGGTAAGCGGCTCCTAAAGCAGTCGTTTCAATCACTTTAGGTCTTAATACATTTACCCCAATACAATCGGCTTGCAATTGCATCATCAGATCATTGACCACAGCTCCACCATCAACGCGCAATTCTTTAATCTCAATTCCGCTGTCTTTGTGCATACAGTCAATCAATTCAGCAGATTGATAAACAATACTTTCAAGAGCTGCTCTTGCGATATGAGACTGGTTCGATCCTCTGGTCAGTCCGAAAATACTGCCCCGCGCATCTTGATTCCAATGCGGAGCGCCTAATCCTGCAAAAGCAGGCACAATAAAAACTCCACCCGAATCACTCACCTTACGCGCCAATGCTTCAATTTTAGAAGCATCATCAATCATTTTAAGCTCGTCTCTTAACCACTGAATTAAAGAGCCCGCAACAAACACGCTGCCTTCAAGAGCATATTGAGTTTTGCCGTTTAACCTCAGCGCAATAGTCGTCAATAGATTGTGTTTACTTTCAAACGCTTTTTCACCGGTATGCATCAACATAAAACACCCTGTTCCGTAGGTGTTTTTCACCATACCACTTTGGGTACACTGCTGACCAAACAGGGCAGATTGCTGATCACCAGCCACTCCTCTAATGGGTATTTCACCACCAAAAAGTGTAGTAGTTCCATAATCATCTGAACTGTCTAATACCTTTGGCAAACAACTTTTTGGAATATTAAAAAGTGTTAATAACTCATCATCCCATTCATTGGTATGAATGTTATACATCATCGTACGCGAGGCATTGGTCGCATCAGTGGCATGCAGGCGCCCTTGGGTAAGTTTATATAACAGCCAAGTATCAACGGTTCCGAAAGCTAAATTTCCTTGATCGGCTAATGTTCTTGCACCTTCAACATTTTCTAAGATGTATTTGAGTTTGGTGGCAGAGAAATAAGCATCAATTACTAAACCTGTTTTACTCTGAATTTTCTTTGACCACGCCTCTTTAATGCTGTTGCAATATTCAGCAGTTCTTCTGTCTTGCCATACAATAGCATTGCAAATGGGCTCATGGGTTTGTTTATTCCAAACCACGGCAGTTTCACGTTGATTGGTAATGCCAATACTGTTAATTTGTTGGGGACTATGTTTACCTAAAACTTGCTCAATGACTTTCTTTTGGGTATCAAAAATTTCATTTGCATCGTGCTCAACCCACCCTGGATGAGGGTAAATCTGCGTGAATTCTTGTTGTGCAACATCAACAATTGTAGCGTCTTTATCAAAAAGAATAGCTCTGCTGCTAGTAGTGCCTGCATCTAAGGCTAAAACATACTGTTTCATAGGCCACAAAGGTATGAAAAACCCCTCTTGTTTAATTTTCTGTAATTTTGAGAAAAATTAACAACATGAAAAAACAAATCATTCTAATATTTACGGCTTTGTTAAGCCTTGGTACAATTCAATCTTGTAAAGATGCTTGTGGTGAGATCACTTGCTTAAATGGTGGTACATGTGATGATGGAACTTGCCAGTGCCCTGAAGGATTTTCAGGAGAAACATGTGAACTTGCAAATAATTCAATGACGATTGATGATTTAACAGGATCTTATCTTTTTGATACTATTGAAACTAGATGTGTCTTTACACCATCTATTCCTGGATTTCTAGAAAATTTTGACGAAACCGCTACACAAGTAGTAATCATTGTTGAAGCAGATCCTAACAACAGCAATGGATTGATGTTTACAGATACCATCAATGATCTTACATTTACTGCTGAAATTCAAGGAGCGATTTCTGATTCTACCAACTACATTATTCCCAATCAACCTGTAACACTTCCTGGACAGTATGGCGCTTTTGTACAAGACGGAGAAATTTCTGGATCTGGATATGTAGCAGGCAGTAATGTAGTGTATTCTGCTACGCTAACTGGGTCAATTGATGCTGATAGTCTATCGGGCGGCATTTTCAATCAAGTAATTGATGTTCAATGCAATCAAACCCAAGTAAGCGGAGTTAAATTATAATCCTATTTTAAAAATTAGTTACAAAACCCCCTTGATTGGGGGTTTTTTATTTTGAATAAAACCCAGCATAGTAAACTAATCAAACAAATTGCCTACGAGTTAGGCTTTTCGTTTTGTGGAATTTCTAAAGCTGAATTTTTAGAAGAACAAGCCCCTAGAT
>JAHDHZ010000050.1:12464-13610 GCA_020631045.1 Flavobacteriales bacterium
TTTTCGTTTTGTGGAATTTCTAAAGCTGAATTTTTAGAAGAACAAGCCCCTAGATTAGAGCAGTGGCTCAAAGAAGATCGCGCAGGTAAAATGCAGTACATGCACAACCATTTTGATAAGCGTTTAGACCCCACTAAACTAGTTGAAGGATCAAAATCGGTAGTAAGCTTGATGTACAACTACTATACTGATCAAAAGCAGGTCAAGGGCGCTCCTAAAATCTCAAAATATGCCTATGGTAAAGATTATCATCACATCATCAAAGCCAAACTCAAAATCTTTATACATCGCCTAGAGGCACAAATTGGAAAAGTCGAAGGACGTGCATTTGTAGATTCAGCACCTGTGTTAGAAAAGGCATGGGCAGAAAAATCTGGTATTGGGTGGATTGGCAAGAACAGCAACTTAATCAATCCTAAATCAGGCTCATTTTTCTTTTTAGCTGAACTTATTTTAGATCTTGATCTACAGGTGGATGCGCCCATAAAAGATTATTGTGGCACCTGTACTGCTTGCATTGATGCTTGCCCTACCGATGCGATTTATGAACCCTATAAGGTTGATGGATCAAAGTGCATTTCTTACTTTACCATTGAGCTAAAAAGTCAAATTGACCCTAGCATGGCAGGCAAGTTTGATGATTGGATGTTTGGATGTGATGTTTGTCAAGATGTTTGCCCTTGGAATCGTTTTTCAAGCCCTCATAAAGAAGTATTATTTGAGCCTCACAAAGACTTGTTGGGCATGCAAAAAAATGAATGGCAAGAATTAACCCGTGAGGTATTTAATGAAGTGTTTAGAAAATCTGCCGTTAAAAGAACCAAATACGAAGGATTAAAACGTAACATTGCTTTTTTAAATCAAAAACGTGCCTACTAGAATTTATGCACATATTGCCCTTTTCACAGTTAGCTTAATTTATGGCCTGACCTTTGTGATTGCAAAAGAGGTAATGCCTGCATATCTAAGCGCCTTTGGGTTTATTTTTTGGCGCATTGGCATTGCCTGTTTAGGTTTTTGGATTATTGGGTCTTTTCTTAACAGAGAAAAAGTACATCAAAAAGATCTGACTCGGTTGTTTTTCTGTGGCGTTTTTGGAGCAGCAATAAACATGCTCTTATTTTTTAAAGGGTTGACCTTAACCAA
>JAHDHZ010000008.1 GCA_020631045.1 Flavobacteriales bacterium
CTAATTGGTATGGTAACGATACCATTGTGGTTGAAATCTGTGATTCAGGTACTCCATTGCCTGCCATTTGTGTGCTTGACACCATTTTCATTACAGTAAACTCGGTGAACGATCCACCCGTAGCCATTAATGATTACACAGGTGTTAACCCAGTTGATACAGTTATAATTTGTATTTTATGTAATGACTCTGATGTAGAAGACACAACGGTGAGTAACCCAACCATTCTTGATGGGCCTGACAATGGAATGTTCACTCTTAACCCTGATGGAACAATCACCTACACCCCAAATCTTGGTTTTGTAGATGGTACTGATACCATCACTTATGAAGTTTGTGATCTAGGTAGCCCCGTGCTTTGCGATACAGCAATTGTTGTCATTACTGTGCCAAATACACCACTACCTCCTGTAGCAGACGATGAAGATGAAACCACCAATGAAGATACACCAATTGACATTGATGTATTGGTCGGTGATTATGATCCTAACGGAGACTCATTAACTGTTTCTATTCCAACATCATTTGAGCCTGAGAATGGAACTGCAGATGTTGATCCTATAACAGGTATGGTAACTTATACGCCAGATCCTAACTTTAATGGGGTTGATAGTTTTATGTATGTAGTTTGTGATACTTCAAGCCCAGTGGCACTTTGTGATACAGCAACTGTTGTTGTTACTATTGATCCAATAAATGATGCACCTGTTGTTCAAGATACCTCAACTACAACTGGTGAGAATACGCCAATTTCAGTATGTATTGATGCAACTGACCCAGATCTAAACATGCCTGGAGACAGTTTAACATGTAGCATTCTAAACAACGGAACCAATGGAAATGCGGTAACAGATGCATTTGGATGCATTACATATACACCAGATTCTAATTACTGGGGATACGACACCATATTGAAAGTTGTTTGTGATACAGCTGGATTATGTGATACTTCTGAAATTGTGATTTTTGTTACACCAGACAACGATCCACCAACAGTAGAAGACACCACTTCATCTACTCCAGAAGATATGCCTATCACTGTTTGTTTAGAGATTGATGATCCTAACCTCACGCAATTGGGTGATCAATTAGAGTGCTCTATTTTAGGCAATCCATCCAATGGAACAGCAGTAGTTGATTCAAATGGTTGTATCACCTACACGCCAAATGCAAATTTCAATGGAACTGACACCATAATCAAAATAGTTTGTGATTCTTCAGGATTGTGCGATACTGCAACTGTGATAATCAACATTACGCCAGTGAATGATCCTCCTGTAGGCGTTGACACATCAGGCACTACTGATTCAGATACGCCTATTACGCTTTGTCCTCAAATGAGTGATCCTGACTTGCTTTATGGTGATTCTCTTTCTTGCTCAGTAATCAATCAACCTTTGGGTGGATCGGTAAGTATTGATGAGAATGGATGCGTAACTTATGTTCCGAATCCTGGTTTTATGGGTGTTGAAGTACTTGAAAAAGTAGTTTGTGATACGGCTGGGTTATGTGATACTATAAACATCACTATTACAGTTACTTCAGCTTCTGAATCTGGGCTTACCATCTTTGAAGGGTTCTCTCCTGATGGAGATGGAAACAATGAAACTTGGGTTGTTGAAGGTATTGAAAACTTCCCCGAAAATACCTTGAAGATTTTCAACAGATGGGGCAACCTTGTATTTGAGGGTGACAATTATCTCAATACATGGGACGGAACTACCAATTTGGGGCTCTCATATGGTGATGACCTGCTGCCTATTGGCACCTATTTCTACATCTTAGAATTTGACGAACCATTGCTTAATGGTCAGACCGTTCTAAAAGGATACATCTATCTACAATATTAATCTTGAGAATAAATAGATTTATGAAAACAATCAAAATCATATCAGCAGTGTTTTTACTGAGCACTGCTGCTTTTGCTCAGCAAGATGCGATGTATACGCATTATGCTTTCAATACTTTAAACGTCAACCCTGGCTATGCAGGTTCGCGTGGAGTAACCACTGCTACGCTTTTACATCGCTCACAATGGGTCGGTTTTGAAGGGGCGCCCACTACTCAAACATTTACTTTGCATTCTCCCGTATTTAGAGAATCGTTTGGCGCGGGCTTATCAGTTATTAATGATAAAATTGGGCCGATCAATACTACTTCTTTTTACCTTGATTTGAGTTATACTTTAAAATTAACTACTCAAGCCAAACTTGCTTTTGGCCTTAAGGGAGGGGGTAATTTCATTCAAAATAGCTTGAACAACGTCACCACTCAAAATACTGACCCAAGTTTTTTTGGAATTGGCAACTCGTTTAATCCTAACATCGGCGCGGGGGCTTATCTATATAAAGAACGTTGGTATGTAGGGCTGTCAGCACCTCGTTTTATTGAAAATAGCTTTACTAGTAATGGTACGGGTGGAGTTGAAGGTGAAAAAAGACACTTCTTTCTCATTGGTGGATACATTACTAAACTCACCCATAAAATACAGTTTAAACCAACCGCCTTTGTAAAAGCAACAGAATCAGCTCCAATTGAAGCTGACTTAACTGCCATGTTTGTTTTCAATCAGAAACTTGAATTAGGTGTAATGGGTAGAACTGGTGATGCTCTTGGCTTTTTGGTTGGATATAATTTTACCGATCAACTCAGAGCAGGATACTCTTTTGACTTCTCTTTTGTGAATACTACCATTAAATACAATGCAGGTTCACATGAGGTCATGTTGAGATATGACCTGATCAATCCAAACAAATATAAAATTCACTCGCCTAGGTATTTTTAAGCATCATTTAATATGAAAAACTTCTTATTACTCACACTCTTCTTCTCTATATTAAATCAAGTTGAAGCGCAAACTTCAACTATTGAATTAAAAGCAGATCAGCATTTCAACAAGTTTGATTTTGATAAAGCAATTGACAAGTATCTTGAAGTAGGTGTCGAGGTACTTTCTACTGATGGCCTGAGAAATTTAGCAACATCATACAGGCTCTTGCATATTGATACTTCTGCTGAACAATATTATGCTTTACTTATCGAGCGTGAAGACCATAAAACTGAAGACTTATTTATGTATGCTGAAATGCTTCAAATGAATCAAAAAACTTCAGAATCTGAAGTTTACATGAATAAGTTTCATAAAGAGCTTGAAGCTCAAGGTAAAGCAACAGCATATAATACCAAGGAGGGATCTTCAAAAGGTTTAGAGCAAGACTTGGGAGAATTTAAAGTTGTACACCTTGATATAAATACTCCAAAAGAAGATTTTGGTCCTGCATTTTATGGCGATAAAATTGTATTTGCATCTTCAAGAACTCACTCATTGCCCCAACAAACGAAATGGAATTGGAATGATTTTCCGTTTTTAAATATTTATGAGGCAAAAAAAATAGACTCTTCTGAATATGCATTAGAAAAGCCTAAAATGCTTTCAAAAGAAGTGAATAAAAAATATCATGAAGGTCCTGCTAGTTTTTCAAAAGATGGTAAACTTATGGTGTTTACCAGAAACAATTACGAACAAGTCAGTTCAGATGGTGCTCGTAAACTAAAAATGTTTTATCGTGATTTAAATGAGCAAGGTGAGTGGTCAGATCCAGTGGGTTATAGTTTTAACAACAAAGAATATTCGGTGGGTCACCCTTCAGTTTCTGAAGATGGAAAAACGGTTTATTTTGCCTCAGATATGCCTGGTGGAAAAGGCAAATCTGATATTTATAGAATTACAAGAGCAGAAGATGGGTCTTGGTCAAGCCCAGAAAATTTAGGGGCTCCTATCAATACAGAAGAAGATGAAATGTTTCCTTTTTATCACCAAAATAACATGCTCTTTTTTGCTTCAAAAGGACATGTCGGGCTTGGTGGGCACGATATTTTTGTGAGTAATGTCAAAGAAAATGCATTTGCGTATCCAAGAAATCTAAGATCTCCTATCAATGGATATAAAGACGATTTTGCGTTGATTTTAGATGAAAATCAAAAATTTGGTTACTTCTCTTCTAACCGAGAAGGAGGTAAAGGTAGTGATGATATTTATGCCTTTACTCTTTCGAAGCCTATTACATTTTGTATTGATGTAAAAGGATATGTTAAAAGTGAAACAGGTGAGTTGCTTCCTGAAACTCAAGTGCTTGTTTTTGATGATCAAGGCCAAGAGATTCAACGCGTACTTTCAACTAAAGAATCTAGTTATCAAACTTGCTTAGAAGAAGGAGATTACACAGTTCAATCTCTTGTTGAAGGGTATGAACAATACAATAAAAACATTACAATCACTCAAAACACTGAGAACCCTTTGTTAAAAGACATTATCTTAAAGAAGTTGCCTGAGGTTTCTCAAGACACAGACACAAACAAAAGTTCAATTGCAGGTGTGACTATTGAAGATGGAAACATTAAAGGTTTTGTAGATGAAAAAGGTGAAGTAATTTATATTGAAAACATCTACTTTGATTTTGATAAATCATACATAAGAAAAGATGCCTCTGAAGAGCTTGACAAAATCGTTTCTATTATGAACAAATATCCTGAAATGATGCTTGAATTAGGATCTCATACAGATTGTAGGGCACCTAAATCTTATAATGTTGCACTCTCATCTCGCAGAGCAAAATCTTCAGCAGCCTATATCAAAAAACGCATTTCAAATCCTGACAGAATATTTGGCAGAGGTTACGGTGAAGATCGCTTACTTGTTGATTGTCCTTGTGAGCCTACAAATGTATCAGATTGTTCTGAAGCACAGCATCAAATGAACAGGCGTACTGAATTTAAAGTTGTAAAAACTGGTGGAGCAAACATCATCAATAAATCTACCAACTCATTTGATAAATAGAACGTAACTCTAGCGATTAAAAAGCGTATCATATAAAAAAAAGATCATGATGCGCTTTTTTCATATTCTATTTTTGAGCCTTATAACATCTGGGTTAGTTGCACAAGAACAACAAGCTCAAACTGTAGAAGCTGAGCACACTCGCTATGCTCGAAAAATAATTGATCGATTGGCTTCTGATAATTTTTATGGAAGAGGCTACATTAAAGATGGTCACAAAAAGGCTGCTAAATTCATTAAAAATGAGTTTACAAATATTGGTCTCACTCCTTTTACAGGATCCTTTGAGCAATTCTATGACATTAAAGTCAATACTTTTCCTGATCACGTAGGGTTTTATGTGGGTGAGAAAAGATTAAAAACCGGAGAAGACTTTATTGTACACGCCTCTTGCCCTACTTACAATCGAGCACATGAAGTCGTAAAGATTAAAAAACTCCCTAAAAAGCCCTCAAAAAAATATACTGATAAACTAGTTGTTGTTGATGAGTCCTTGATCAATAACGCTGAAGATAAAGCATCAGCAAGATCAGCAGTTTATAACAATATTTTTGGAGCTTCCGGGGTAGTTATTGCTAGAGAAAAAAACTTAACACACAGTTTTGATCAAAGCCAAAAAGACTATCCAATTATAGAGGTTTTAAAAAGCAAACTACCCTTGATTTACAACAGAATGCATATTGTTGTTGATGCTGAGCTGAAAGATGTAAAAGCTGAAAATGTATTGGGGTATGTGCCAGGCACTGAGGTAAGCGACTCTTTTATTGTCTTTACAGCCCATTATGACCATTTAGGAATGATGGGGTCTGATGTGATGTTCCCGGGCGCTAACGACAATGCCTCCGGCACAGCTATGCTACTGTCGTTAGCTCGCTACTTCAAAGAACACCCTGCTCGTTACTCAGTCGCATTCATCGCATTCGGAGCAGAAGAAGTAGGCTTATTAGGCTCTAAATACTATGTTGAACACCCAAAATTCTCACTCTCTAAAATTCGATTTTTAACCAACCTTGATATTTTTGGAACGGGCGATGATGGCATTCAAATTGTCAATTCAACTATTTATGAAAAAGAATATCAAATGTTGGCCAACATCAACGAGCGCAACAAGATGCTCATCCCTCAAATCAAAACAAGAGGCCAGGCAGCCAACTCTGACCACCATCCATTTCACCAAAAAGGAGTGCCCAGTTTCTTTATCTACACCTTAGGAGGCATTGCCCACTACCACAACATTCACGACAAGGCAGAAACCCTTCCTTTAACAGAATTTGAAGACATATTCAGATTACTGGCTATTTTTGTAGGAGAATTAAGTGGAGAAAGATAATTGCTTATATATTGTAGCCACTCCCATTGGAAATCTGGGTGACATTAGCTACCGAGCTGTTGAAGTATTGAAGAGTGTCGATCTTATTTTGGCAGAAGATACACGTCAAAGTCAAAAACTAATGCATCATTACACTATTTCGACCCCATTAAAAGCTTATCACCAACACAACGAACACCACAAAACCCAAGAATACATAGATCAAATCATAGCGGGCAAAAGCATTGCTGTTGTCTCTGATGCAGGTACTCCTGGTATTTCTGACCCAGGCTTCTTAATTGTTCGAGAAGCCATAAAAAACAACATTTCAATCATCTCTATTCCTGGCCCAGCAGCTTTTTTAACCGCCTTAGTAGCCAGCGGATTACCCTTAGAAAAATTCAGCTATGAAGGATTCCTTCCACCTAAAAAAGGTCGAAAAACCAAACTCGAAGAAATCACCATGAGCACTAAAACAATTGTTTTTTATGAGTCTCCTCACAAACTCATAAAAACCTTAACTTCTCTCACCGAATTACTCGCCCCTGAACGCCAAATAGTAGTGGCACGAGAACTGACCAAAATATTTGAAGAATTTATAAGAGGCAGTGCTCATGAAGTCTTAGAGCATTTCACCACACACAAACCTAAAGGAGAATTTGTTGTGCTTGTCGAGCCTGTTAAGTAAACAGTTTTTCAATGACTTTTCGAAAGAATTTTTTAGGAAAGCACACCAGTAATAGTTTAACAATAAAAAATAATAGTAATACTATTGTTTTGGTTTTATTTACTACCTTTGATTTATGAAAACATTTACATCTATCTATTTGGTTCTTTTAACATTTTTAAGTTATTCTCAAAACAGTACTCCAGCTAGAGAAGAAGCTATACGCTTAATTCAGCAGGCAGATGTGGCTGTTAGAGGCGGATCAATTGAAGATGCTTTGCTTGGTTATTCTAATGCAATTCTTGCCGATCCAACATTTGCTGAAAGCTACATGAAGCGCGCTCGATTTGAGTATCTAATTGGAAGAATCGATGATGCAAGCAAAGATTATCAAACAGCCATTAATTTAAATCCTTATTCTGCTTACATCTATGATGAAAGAGCAAAAATCCGATTCTTACAAAGTGACTACAAAGGAGCTGTAAATGACATTAAAAAAGCACTAGATATTAACCCCGAAAACAATACCATTCGCTATGAATTAGTAGATCATTTTATAGAGATGAAAGACTATGAAAAAGCAATTGATTTAATCAAACAAGACACTATTAATAAAACAGATAGTAATTTACATAGACTTTACAGATTGGCACTTATTCGTTTTTATGAGAATGATTATGTATCCTCTATTCAGGTGGTTGATTCTATTTTAAAGATTCAAGAAAGCTTCATGGCTTATGAAATTAAGGGCTTAGTTGAAAAAAAGCAAAAACAGTTTGACAAAGCAATTCAAAGCTTTACAAAATCAATTGAACTTAACCCAAGCTTTCAACTCTCTTATATCAATAGAGCAACTGTTTATCGTTTAATAAATCAGTCAGAACTAGCCGTAAAAGACCTCAACAATGCACTTAAAAATAGTGCGTTAGATAACCTTGCTTATTTTAAACGAGCCCTTGTTCGAAAAGAAACAGGAGATTTAAGCGGAGCAATCGAAGATTATAATTCATGTCTAGAAGTCAACCATGAGCATATTAATGCCATTTACAACAGAGCATTTACATTTAAAATTCTTGGTAATTATACTCATGCTTTAAACGATATCGAAAAACTTTTAAAACTTGATCCAGAGAATGCAGGTGCTTGGAATTTAAAAGGCAACCTTCAAGTATTGTTCAAAGACTATAATCAGGCCATTGATTCTTATTCAAAAGCAATTGATCTTTCAAGCGAAAATGGCAAATACTATTACAATAGAGGTCTTGCTTACATGATGAATTTTCAGATTTTTCTTGGGTGTTTAGATTTTAAAGAAAGTGAAACATTAGAGTTCAATAAAGCATCAGAGGCTTTGCGTTATTTCTGTAGTCACTAAATATTTAAAAGCCCCTACTTTCCCCAACATTGTGTACATGTTTAAAAACCTTAGAGTTGTTGTGCATCAATCTTTGTAATTCTTGATTAAAAAAACCATCAAGGTGCTGATTCCATTTTCCAGGATGTTTTTTTAATTCTAAAAAACTATTTTCTAAAGTCTTTACATACAGTTTCCTTTCTTTAGAATCAGAAATAAAAATAGGAGCATTCATCTCGTGCATTAACATCCAGTTTTTAGCTACTCGTATGGTTCTACCATTTCCGTCAACAAAGGGGTGTATTCTAATAAGCTCATGATGAAGATAAATAGCTTTAATAATAGGCTCTTCAATCAATTTTATATTTTCAAAAACTTGACTTACTAAAGAATTGATAATTTTTGGTTCAGGGCATAAAAAACCACCAATTTGCACATCACTTTTACGAAATCCATTCGGATGCCTTGAATGTGCATCGGGTGAAATAAGTCTAAATAATTGAAAAAGTTGCACTTGAGAAGTGAAATTAACCTGGTTTTTTAGCTCTTCTGTAACAAAATCAACTGTATTTTTTAAATAAACTTCATACTGCTTAGCTTCTTGTTCAGATTGCGCTTCAAGTTGAGCGTTCTTTATACTGAGCAAGGTTTTGTAATCCGTTATTTTTGACAAATATGCATTGAGTAAATCATCTGCAAAATGAGCTCTACTATAAGCAATAAGTCTTAGCGTATCTGCAGCCTTTTTTTTAATCTGGTTTAAAAAGTTAGAATCGTATCTGATTTTTTCTGGCGACAATATGATCATAAAGCATTGATTAAAAAGAAATAGTATGGTATCCCTATACATATGTTAAAAGGAAACGTAATGGCCAATGCCATTGGAACAAATATCCCCTCATCAGCTTTTGGAACAGCTAGCTTCATTGAAGCAGGAACAGCTATGTATGAAGCACTTGCGCCAAGTATGCAAAATAATAGCGCATCACCTTTTAAAATATCAATGTAAGAACAGATTAAAGCCATTATAGTACCTATTAGCAAAGGAAATAATAGAGCTAAGAAAACATAATAAACACTATTTTTTAAGAAAGACTTTATCTTAGAACCACACTTAATGCCCATATCTAATAAAAAGACGCATAAAAATCCAACAAATAAATCTGTTGTAAAGGGTTTTATTCCTTGTGCTTGTTGATCACTTGACAGCATGCCCACCAGAAGACTCCCCAGAATTAAAACAACACTACTGTTAGTAAAAGCGTGTTTGAGAACTTTTGTGAGAGAACTTACATGTTCATCTTTTCTGCATAAGTTTAACATAATTAATCCAACAACAATGGCTGGTGCTTCCATTAAAGCCATCACAGCAATCATATTACCACTGTAATTTATGTTGTTCATTTCTAAAAAAGAAACTGCCGTAATAAATGTCACAGCACTTACTGATCCATAAGATGCTGCCACAGCAGTAGAATTATGAATGCCCAGTTTGTGTTTAGTCAATAAAAAAACAATACATGGTATAATTAATGCCAAAGAAATTCCAATAAAAAAAGATTGGTATATATCTTCAATCAAGTAATTATGCGTTAATTCCTGCCCTCCCTTAAATCCAAGTGCAAAAAGTAAGTAAAGGGCAATGAATTTAGATGAAGACTCCGGAACTTTTAAATCACTTTTAATGACACTTGAGAATAAACCCAACACAAAAAATAAAAGTGCTGGGTTTTTTAAATTATCTATAATAACGTGTGCATTCATTTTAATGCGTGATTTCTAATTTACAGTTTATTTTAAACTGATGTCTTTCACTAGACAATAGAGCCTCCCTTAATGTTTTTTTAATAGAATTAAGCTCATCTACTTCTTTCTTTAGAATAGTATCTGAAGTACTGTGATCTTTTTCCCATTTGGTCAAAAATTCTAACTTTTTGGTATTGATAATCTGATCATAAAACTGATCAGTAAATTGTAATGCATTTAAATAAGACATTTCTATTTCAATATTTTTATCTTCACTATTTTTCATGTGGTTTTTTATTTAAAAAGTTGATAATTATACAAAGTGTAATAACCCAAAAGGCAACAATGGTTTTTTGAGTCATTATATGTTCTGTTGATATAAATGCATTTATTAAAAGAATATTTAGACCAACAAAAAGACTTAAGCTAAAAAGCTGTTTTAGAAAATATAAACCCGAGTTATTCATAGTTCAAATATTGAAAAATAAATACATAAGTAAAAAGTTATATTTCTTATATTAGATATAAGATAAACTTATAGATGAACTATTCATTACATCAATTAAGAATTTTTTTAAAAGTTGTAGAGCTTAAAAACATCACTAAGGCTGCAGAACAAATGCATATTACTCAGCCTGCTCTTTCTATGCAATTAAAAAACTTTCAAGGGCAATTTAACATGCCTTTATATGAGTATGTTTCTAAAAGAATTATTATTACAGATTTTGGGCAAAAAATTGCCACCCTTGCTAAATCAACAGTAGAACAATCTGATCAAATTAAATATCACACAAAGGCCTATCAAAATCTATTTTCAGGTGAACTCAAAATATCTTCAGCATCAACCGGAAAGTATGTAATACCCTATTTTTTAGAAGGATTTATAGAAAAGCATAAAGGAATCGACTTGAATTTAGATGTTTCAAATAAGCGAAAAGTCATTGAGGATCTTAATCATAAATTGATTGACTTTGCTCTTGTTTCAGTAGTTCCTGATAATTTAGAAATTGAACAAGAACTACTTATAGACAATAAATTGTATTTAGTTGGAAAAAACACGACCTATGATCATACAACTCGTTTAATATACCGTGAAGAAGGCTCTGCAACCCGAGCTGTGATGGATGCTTTTTTTGAAGCTGAAAATCAAAGAAAAAGCTTAAAACTTACATCAAATGAAGCTGTAAAGCAAGCTGTAATTGCTGGCTTGGGAATTTCTATTTTGCCTATTATTGGCATTAAACACGAACTAAGTTCAGGAACCCTAAAAATTATACCTAAAAAGATACTGCCTATTGTGACTAAATGGCGTTTAATTTGGTTAAAAAACAGAGTTTTATCACCAGTAGCGCAAGCATATTTGGCATATGTTAGGGAACATAAAGAATCTATACAGAAAAACAACTTTAAATGGGTAAAAAAATTCTAATATTTAAGGTTTTATTTCTTTTTATGTCAGTCATATTAAACAGCAAATCTTATGCTCAAAATTGCTATGAAAAAGAAGATAAAATAAAAGAAAAAAAGGTTCCATACAGAGCAAAAAAATGGATTGAAAGTCTCTCATTAAAAAGGGTAAAGTGGTTTATTGAACAAGACTGTAAAGAAATTTTAATTGAAGCCCAAGTCAATATAGAACATGAAAAATGCAATATAGAATTTGATACTTTAGGATATTTTTTAGTTTTAGAACAGCACATGAATTTTTTAGAGTTAAAAGACTCTATTAGATTTAAAATTACACACTATTTTGAAGCACATTATCCAAAATTTAAAGTACTAAAAACGCAAAAACACTGGATCAATTCTAACAACGTAAATCAAGAAAAAAAATATTGGGGAGCTCATCTTTTATCGCCATACTTATATGAGCTTACTCTCAGCTGCAAGAAAGATGGTCAATTTCTTGTTTTGGATGTACTTATAAGTCTACAGGGTAACTTCATCACTGAAGAAGAAATTATTTTATCAATAGACGAAAATCTTGAGTATTGAGCTTTAAGTTTAAAATAGTATTAATTTTAAGTGCTCCTTTTTTGCTATTTGCACAAGAGCATCAAGTAGGTTTTTTGCCAAAGATTAATTTGAATACAAAGCTTGGCAACACTTTTACAATTAATAACAAAATAGAATCTCGTTTTACAAGCAGATTTCAACTTCTTGATTTAAATGCTTTACTATCAAAGTCAGTAAGGTTTAATCAAAAAATCTCACTAGGTTATTTATATCGACTAGCCAATAGCCACAATCAACAGAGATTCATTCAACAATTCACAATTAAAAATAAAAAATCAAGACTTACGTTAACCCATAGATTTGTAACAGATCAAACATTTAGACTTAACTTCACTCAAGGGGTTTATCGCTTGAGATATAGAATTTCTGGACAAATTCCCTTTAGTGGTAATACCTTAAATCATAACGAGTTTTACTTAAAGTTTTCACCTGAATATCTATTTATATATGACTCTAAAAATATATTTCATGAATTTAGAACAATATGGGCCGTAGGAAGAACCGTATCTAAATTAAATAAGCTAGAGTTTTTGATTGACAATCGCATTAGAACCATTGAAAACACAAATATTACTAGTTGGTTTCAAATCGCATGGTACAGATTGATTAGAAGGTAATTCAACTCTTTTAAAGATACATTCACAAACCTGACAAGGTAGCATTGACCCGATCTCTAATCAACCTAACCAATTCATTTAACAAACTCTTTTTGGCAAAGTTTTTATGCGTAATAGCACCAATAGTTCTATAAGGACAAACACCAGAAAAGTGCCTTATAAAAGACCTTTGCTTTTCTGATAAATGATTGATTGCAAGTTTAGGCAGCACAGTCATTCCCTTACTACTATAAGTAAAATTAATCAGGCTTTCCATTGAGCCCGATTCAAAATAAAGATTAGAAAAGCTTTGTTCTTTTTTAATATGGCATAAGTCTAAAATCTGAGTTCTAAGGCAATGCCCTTCTTCTAACAAGAATAATTTTTTTCGATCAATTTGATTTGCTGAAATATTTTTTTGACTAGGCTCGTCCTCTCTACAATCATATACTACAAATTCTTCGTTATACAATTCTATTTCTTGCATCTGATGTTCAATAATCGACAGGGCTAATATTCCAACATCTATAGTTCTAAGTTCTAAAGCTTTTTTTATTTCATCAGTAGTGAGCTCTTTTACATAAACCTTTACTCCTTTGTGTTTATTGGCAAATTCTTTTAAAAAAACAGGAATTAAATAAGGTGCTACTGTAGGTATAATTCCAATTTTAAGCACACCATGCTGCTCTCCCTTAATTTCTAAAGAAATGTTTTTCAATACCTCAACCTCGTGATTAATCACTCTAATTTGTTGCATTAACATAGCACCTTCTTTAGTCAAAGAAACTGGTTTTGTTTTTCGATTAAATATGGTAATGCCTATTTGGTTTTCAAATTTTGAAATCATGTTACTCAAGGTAGATTGGGTTACATAACAATGTTCTGCTGCAAGCTGAAAATTTTTAAAATCTACTACTGATTGAATGTATTTTAACTGCTGAATACTCATTATTCATATTATAAATGTTAATATTTAAAATATCGTTTTTATAAATATAAATAAAATACTAGGTTTGGCACATAATTCAAATGCTATGAAAAAAATATCGCTCTTTACTCTTATTTATTGCTTCTTAGTAGGCTGTGGTTCTAATACTGACAAGTCAAACAGCGAACAAAAAGCTGGTTGTCCTTTTGGATTTGGCAAAACAATGTCGACTGGTCAAACTTTAAAATCTGAAGGAAACACCAATAAAGATTGGTGGCCCAATCAATTAGATTTAAGTATACTAAGGCAAAATTCAGAGCTTTCTAACCCCTTGAGTAAGGAGTTTGATTACAGAAAATCCTTTGAATCACTCGATTATTTTGCTCTAAAAAAAGATTTAGAGCATTTGATGACAGATTCACAAGATTGGTGGCCAGCCGATTTCGGCAATTACGCGGGTTTTATGATTCGTATGGCTTGGCACAGTGCAGGCACTTACAGAACTGGAGACGGAAGAGGCGGGTCCAGAGCAGGTCAACAGCGTTTTGCGCCCTTAAATAGCTGGCCAGACAATGCTAATTTAGACAAAGCAAGAAGGTTATTGTGGCCCATTAAAAAGAAGTATGGCCAAAAGATATCATGGGCAGATTTAATGATTCTTGCAGGAAATGTCGCATTTGAGCAAGCTGGATTTAATACAATAGGTTTTGCCGGCGGTAGGACTGATGTATGGGAGCCTGAAAGCAATGTGTATTGGGGTGCTGAGAAAGAGTGGCTAGATGATAAACGTTATAGTGAAAATAGAGAGCTTGAAAAACCTTTAGCAGCTGTTCAAATGGGTTTAATATATGTAAATCCTGAAGGGCCTAACGGAAATCCAGATCCTAAACTAGCAGCCCTTGACATTAGAGAAACATTTGGGCGCATGGGCATGAATGATGAAGAAACAGTTGCTTTAATTGCAGGAGGGCACACCTTAGGTAAAACCCATGGAGCTGGGAGTGGAGATCATTTAGATGTTGCGCCAGAAGCAGCTTCAATTGAACAGCAAGGTTTTGGATGGAAAAGCAGTTACAAGTCTGGCAAAGGAGCGGATGCTATTACTTCAGGTTTAGAGGTTACTTGGACCAAAACACCTACCAAATGGAGTCAAGGTTATTTTAAAAGTTTGTTTGAAAACGAGTGGCAACTTAGCAAAAGCCCTGGTGGAGCACATCAGTTTGTTGCTAAAAACCCTAAAGACAATTACCCTGATGCCTTTGATGCTTCTAAATCACACAAGCCTACCATGCTGGTAACAGATATTGCTTTAAGAGAAGATTCTATCTATAAAAAGATATCAAAAAGGTTTTATGAAAACCCAAAAGAGTTTGATGAAGCATTTGCAAAAGCTTGGTTCAAATTAACACACAGAGATATGGGACCTAGCACAACATATTTAGGACCAGAAATCCCTAAAGAAGATTTCTTGTGGCAAGACCCTTTGCCTAAAAACACCTCACCTATTATTAACAATAGTGATATTAAGGTGCTTAAGCAAAAAATAAAGGCTTCTGGTATTGATCAAAAAGAGTTAATTACTACTGCTTGGGCTTCAGCTTCTACCTACAGAAATTCTGACAGAAGAGGAGGTGCCAATGGAGCAAGAATTGCACTTGAGCCTCAGATTAACTGGGAGGTAAACAATCCACCTGTTTTAAAACAAGTGATTGATACATACAAAAACATTCAAGAACAATTTAATGCAAACTCAAATAGAAAAGTATCATTGGCAGATTTAATTGTATTGGGAGGAAATTTAGCAGTTGAACAAGCTGCAAAGAAAGCTGGTTATAATGTTTCCTTAGAGTTTAATCCAGGCAGAGTAGATGCCACTCAAGAGCAAACTGATATAAGTAGTTTTGAATTACTAGAACCTATGGCAGACGGCTTTAGAAACTATCAAAAAACAGACTACACGCTTTCTGCAGAACAACTATTGATAGACAAAGCACAATTATTAGGCTTAACAGCTCCTGAAATGACCGTTCTTATTGGAGGTATGCGCGTATTAGATGCTAATTATAATGCATCAAAACACGGAGTTTTCACAAATAACACAGAAAGTCTCACCAATGATTACTTTGTTAATCTTTTAGATATGAGTACTGTGTGGACATCAAAAACTGATGATAAAAAACTATTTGAAGGCAAAGATCGAAAAAGTAAAAATTTAAAGTGGACAGCTTCAAGAGTTGATTTAATCTTTGGATCAAACTCTGAACTCAGAGCAATTGCTGAGGTATATGCAAGTGACGATGCAAAAGAAAAGTTTGTGTGCGATTTTATAACTGCTTGGCAAAAAGTAATGAATCTAGATCGATTTGATCTTAAAAATTAGATATTATATTATTGGCCCTTCTTTAACTCATCAATCTCTCTTTGTTGCTTCTCAACAATTTCACTGAGTTCTTGAAGGGCTTTAATTAATGCAAAATTCAGCTCATTGGCATCAAACTCATGTTGATCTTTCAAGTAATTTGTCTCTTTGATATGCACTGATCTAGGAAAGATTTCTTTAACCTCTTGGGCAATAATACCCACTTGAGTTTCGTGTAAAACAGGAACATTCACGCGTTTTTTTACCATTTTTGAATCGATAAGCTCTCCTTGGTCATCATACTCTTCTTCATACTCTTCATGGGTTTCCATCAATTCAATATAATCTGACTTATAGTCATATTCTACTACTCTTACTTTTTTAATCTTATCTAAGGCACTTGGGTAATCTCTTACATTGGTTTTAATTCTTCGATCTGAAAATACTGCCCAAGTACCTCCTCCTATTTTATTGGCTGTTCCATTTACAGATAAATTAGCTGTCGGATTAGTTGTATTCACGCCAATATTTCCAGAAAAATAGTTTTTATCTTCACCCGTCATATATACTCCATATCGATGCGTAACATCACCAGAAATTGGGCTGTATGTTCCGTAATATAAATAGGCATTGGTAATTGTGCCTCTAGAAGCTGTGTGATATAATCTTGCATAATTTGCAAAAAAGCTTGGAATGTTCCCTGTACCTACATGCTTGTAAAAGAAGTTGTAATTTCCGAATACATTGCCATAATTGTTATTGCTATACAATGTGCCATAGTTTCGATTAAAATATACATTGCCCACTGTTGCATTATTTCCTAATGCAAAATGATTGTAGGTTCCTGTAAGGTTAGTAATTACACCATTATTGTGATTAATATAATTTCTAGTACCAATAAAATTTGTAATTGTTCCGGTAGAAGTAGCATTGTGCTTGTAAAACACATTGTCTGTCCCATACACTGATGAAAGATTGGTTGTAGTATATAAATAACCTCGATTTCTGGTCAATTGAATAATTCCAGTTACAGCAGTATTCTCACCTAAAGTAAGATTTCGATCTGATCCATAAAAATTACCTAATTTAGAATTGGTTCCAAAGATGAAGTTATCATTGCTTCCCCTTGCATTTGCAACAGAGCCATAACCATTATTAAAATAAGTATACGTTCCTGTGAAATTAGTCACAGAACCCGTTGCATCTGCTACATGCTTATAGAATCTCTGAAAAGTTCCGTAAATATTAGTAAAGTTAGCAGGTGTGTAAAGTGTCCCTTGTGTGTATGTACCATATATAGTTCCTACATCTCCAGAATTTGTGTTAAAAGCAAAATTGTTAGCAAAACCTCTTATGTTGGTAATGCTTCCAGTGCCTGTATTTGAAAAGCTGTTGTAAACTCCTCTTAGATCTGAAACAGTTCCACTAGAGGCTTGTTGTAAATAGTTATAGTTTCCGAAACTTTGATTGGCCTGAGAGGTTCCTAACAAACTGACGCTTGTTTGATGACCATAAAGCCTGTGAGCTCCGCCAGTAACATTATTGATATCTATATCTGTATACAACCCTCTTGAATATTTTGTTCCAGACAGCACCTGAGAAGACCTGTTTTGATCTATTAAAATCCCATTCTCATTTGCTGTTGTAGGGTCAGATTGCACTTCAAGTTTACCTCCTGGAGTAGTTGCTCCAATACCCACAAAACCATTGTCTTCTATACGCATTCGCTCTAAAGCTGGCTGATTTTCATCTGTGTCAGTAGGTTTAGTTTCAAAGGTCAAAAATCCACCCTTATCACTAGCACTGTGTGCCTCAGAAGCATATGCGCGAATCATCACAGAAGCATCTGTAGTTGAAATGGCATCATCTGTACTTTCAAAGAGTATTTGACCTAATAAATTATTGTTGGCAGTCGTTGCATCATCTCTACTAAGCATTATATTGGCGCCAGTATTTTCTGCAACATGTAGTTTTTCAGATGGTATTTTAACGCCTATACCTACATTATTGTTGTTGCTATTGTAAATGTTTGTTCCGTCTAATGTCCACAAACTTGCTGTAGAGAGATCATCTAATAAAGCTGCCCAATCATGAGTTGCATCTGCCTTATTGATCATATACTGATTCAAATCAGTATCAAAGACCATCAAGCCCAAAGCTGGATTTGTAATTACTGTACGCTGCACAGTTGTCATTCTGGGTACCAAAAGCCCTTGGGTAGTGCTTTCTAATTCAAGTAGCGCACTGGCATCAATTGTAGTGGGATTATCTCCTACTTTTAACTGTGCGTAAAAGCCAGATACACTCAATAAAAGTAAGCATATAGTTAATAAGTTCTTCATGTTATTTGATGATTAAATGTTGTTTTAGTGTTGTTGTTTCAGTGTTTACAATAACAGTGTATACTCCAGAAGCAAGATTAGGTAAGGTAAGTTGAGTGCTTGCGTTACTGGGAGTGAAAAAGTAATTGCTTGAAAATACTTGCTGGCCTGCACTGTTATACAATGTAAATGTTACTTGATCATGATCCATACCAGGCACACTAAGTCGAAGCTCAGAAGCACTTGAAGCTGGATTAGGATACAATTCAAATTGATCAAACACCTGAATATCTGAAATTTCTGCTTTGTTTGTTAGTGTGATTTTATAAGCCAGAGAATCTTGACATTGATTTTGATCAGTAATGTACAACATACCTGCAAATGGATTGTAATCGATCATATTTTGAGTTTGACCATTTGACCACAGGTATTGATAAGGAGGGGTTCCGCCTTCAACTTGAGCTATAAACTGTTGGGTGAATGTATCAACTTGAATACTCGTAGTAAATGGTTGAATTGAAATGATTTCTATGTTTTCTGTTGTTTTAGCAGCACATTGTCCCAAACTACTTTTAATGCTATACCATCCACCTTGCAAAGAATCAAGAACAATAGAAGTATTAAGCAAGTCATTACTGTATATGGTATCTTGACCACGTAAGATATGTAAATCACGTAAAGTACTTTGATTGGTATTCAACTCAATTGACGCAACATCTTCAACACACAATGGGTTGGTATGAGTATGAGTAGCACTTTGGTGATAATTAATCTGAAAACGCTCCACCAAAGTATCAGCAGTACTTGTAAAAGTATAGGCAAAACTATCATTTAGCTCAAAAGTTTCGTTGGTTAATAAATCTGTGAGGGTTAAACAAGCAACATCAACATTTTCAAAACGTTCAACAGAAAGCGTTACCTGAGAATTGTTTGGCGCGCGACTCTTAAGTACTTTGTTTGAAATCTCATCATCTTTCAAACTCATAATAGCATAATCTTTCAAAGAATCTTGAATACTCAATTGCGGCACATGCAACTCATAAGCATTGTAAAACTTATACGCATCGTATTGATGGTCAAAGCCATCGACTGAGAAGTCATTCCATCGAAAAGCAATTTCATCATACGAACTTTGATTGGTCAATCTAAGTTTGATAATCGCTTTATCTATTTGCTGAGTAGTCGTACTCAAAAACGCAGTATTGTCTCCTATTTTACATGATTCTTTTACCCTGAGCAATGGGCTTGGAGCATTGGCCTTGACCCAAAAGCCTTGTGAAGAAGCAATATTGGCTGAGCCCCCATTTAGACCAATGCCTGCAACATAAGAAGCGTAATTAGCAATGTCTGGATTCCAGATATACAAAGCATTGTCAATATTGGTTTTATCCCAATCAGCATCATCCCAATTTATAGGGCACGGATACGGATTGCCCACCATTGACCATCCATCATCATCAGCACTACCTGTATTGGTATATGAAACTGGCAAATCAATATCCCCTTGATTCATTGCCTCTGTATGATCTATTAAAAAAGGTTGTGTACCAGTAATGGTATCCCCACACCAAATCCAAAGACCTTGACCAACCGTTGGAGTGTAAGTCATATCAACTGGATTGTAAAATCCTACGTCAGAACCCCCTGCGTCTGATTCATCATAATAGAGCATCGAGTAGAAAACTTCTGTCCAAAGGGGCGGAATCCACCCCGGATAATCACTACCCAACATTCCGCTAGTTAAAAAATCATCGTCATACTGTTCTAGATCAATCCCATTGGTTGCACTACTTAAAAAGCGCCATTGAGTTGACCCAGCATCAATATATCTCTGCATGGTGATTTTACCACTCACCGAACCGTTTGAAACATCGTCGATCCAACCGGTAAGTGTATCACTAGATAAAACTGTTAGAGAATCTGAGGATTGAAAATTTCCGTTCTCTATATCAAAGCTTCTGATGATGTAATTGTGCCCTGAGCTCGTGTTCACTCCACTCAAATTATCCATTTGTAGTTTATAGAACTCTGTTTTTCCGTCTAAGTTTTGGGTGGATGAGCCTTGCAAATAAAAGGTGCCCGTTCCCACGCGAGCCTTGCCATCATTTTGCCAATCATCCATCAAAAAAACATGTCCATCATTGGCTATTGTATCAAGGTTGGTGCATTTTGTATGCATGCCTACCCCAGTATTATTTTCTATGTAAAGCGTGCCAAAATTAGTAATGCCTTGTTGAGCATTTACTTGAGTAAACAAGAAGAAGAATATAACTGTATAGATACGCACTTACGTGTTTGTACGGTAAGCTTACTACAATAGTTATAAATACTTAGTTGTTTTTTGGTAAACTCCCTGTTTTTAAAGGTGAAAGTTTTAAAAATAATTGGTAAAAATCAAAGAAAAATGCGTGATTAACTAAACATTAAAATACTGATCAGTGTACCTAAAGTTTAATACCTATTTATTTCTCCATGATTAAAGCATGCCACAAAAAATTCTTGACAAGGGTCATCTAAGACAATAACTTTGCAAAACAAACTAAATGAATGATTATGAATATTAAAACAATAATACCTAAAAAAACCATTAAATTTTTCACAAATATTTCTTTCGTTCTTGCGATTGGATTTATAAGCTCAAATGAAGGTTGTAGTTCTGACCAAGACGCTTTCTCTAGTGCTGTAATTACAGATAAAGAAATGATTTTCACTAACCAAGAGCAAATTGATAATTTCAGTATAGATTATCCAGATTTAGCTAGTACCGACAAAATGGTAGTTATAAAGGTGTCAGACGCCTATGATTTGAGCGGCTTAGAACAATTAACATCAGTTGAAGGGCTTGTGATTGAAAATATGAATAATTTAAAAAGCCTTAAAGGTCTTGAAAATCTTAATTATGCAGGCAGTATCAAAATTAGTAATTGTGAAAGCCTAGATGACTTAAGCCATATTAGTGATATAACAATATCAGAAGGCCATCCTAGCAGTCCGCATTTTAATAGACCTGAAGGTGATATTTATATAAAAAATATAAAAGCTAGTGAATTTGAATTTCTGAGAAAAGTTACAGAAGCAAGAGATATTACACTAGCATTTCTGCCAAACATTTCATCTTTAGATTGGTTAAAAAATTTAGTTAAATGTGTAGAATTAAATTTAGTTGCAATGGATAACATTCATGGCTTATCAGGCCTAGAATCCTTTGAATTTAGTCAATCTTTACACATTAGTGGAATGAACGGCCTAAACAGTTTAGATGGATTACAAAATGGAGTTGAAATAAATACAAAATTTACTTTACACTCATCAAATTCCATCACCAACCTAAATGCAATCAATTCTTGGAATTTAGGAGCACAAGATCATAGATTATATAGTTTGAATATTGAATCTAATGAATCTTTAATAGATATCTTGGCCCTGAATCAAGTAGATCTAGCCTCATGGCTTACGATAACAGATAATCCACTTCTTGAGTGTGATCAATTTGATCAATTTGAACTTTGGGGCTACCAAGTTTCAAATGTAAAGATTAAAGATAATGCTGTGGCAAATTGCAATTCATTGTAATAAAGTTGTAAATATATATATTTAAAAAGGGGAAAACTTATTTTCCCCTTTTTAGATTGTGCCAAGTCTATCGCCTTTCTATAAATTCGTATTTATTTGCAATTGAGAGCTACCATACTCAATAATTTCTTTTTTTAATTAACTCATTTCTTAGTAAACTCCCTAAAAATAAGTTGTAAAAATCAAAGAAAAGTGCGTATTTAACCTATTTTTTTGAGCTAAAAAGGCTGTGATGTTTCGTGTATTTAACTGTATGTCAAAATGCTGATTGGTGTACCTCAATCCAGATCCTAAATTAAAGTAGCTGTACCCCCCATACCCAAGTTGATAAAGGGCAGAAAAATGATCAGATAAACGGTGGTAATCAGAAAGGTATACATAGGTTTTATAGGCTTCTAAGTTTCTATTGATCACACCTATTTTTAAACTGTGTTGAGCAAATTTTTGCTCAAGTGATAAATGCGCATAAAAAGGCAAAGTATAGTTAAAAGACTCTGTATTTTCTTGTAGGTTAAAATCAAGCATTTCAGAAAGAGAGTCTAGATTGTTTATTTCAAATAAATCAACTCCCCTGTATCCTAAAATAAGAGTGTCTTGTTTGAATTGACGCACATTTTTATTCAAATTCAAAAAGCCTACATCAGTCAATTCTAAGGTTAGATTTGCATGTGGTTTTTCTGAATCTAAAAGTTGAATTTGGGTATTTAAAAACACATTTAAACTCACCCCACTACCATTCGACCTTAAAAAACCATTATTTAAACTCCCTGCACTCTGCCCTTCAAGCTCTGAGCTTAAATCAAGATAACTGCCATTTTCAGCTGTGTATAAATACCCTGTTAGGCTTTTGGCTCGAAAGAAAAAATTCGGATTTAAATAATTCAATTGCAAACCAAGAGAAACCTGATTGGTTCTTGAACTAAAAAAAGTACCTAGGCCCAAAGACTGAACTCTAAAATTGGTAAAATTAGACCCTGAAAAAATCATTTGCTGATCTTCAAAAAACTGATTCCCCATGATTGAAAACTCATAAAGATCATCAGTAAATTGAGCATGAGCATGTAAGCGATCTTCAAGACTTACAAAAAAAGGCTGATCTTTAATGTACGAAGAGAAACTCAAACCAGAAGTATAGTCTACCCCCACATTGACAATGGGTCGTGAGTGTGAAAGTAAATTTGCTGGCTGATCAGGTGTAGAGCCAAAAACACTAAACAAATAGCGATTGCTATAGGCATTGCTTGCTGCATATGCATCTGTGGCAAGCACTAGAGAAATTGAGTCGTCTTTAAGCCTCAAATCATTCAATGAAACAGGTAATTGCGCAAAAGAAGATAGACTACAAAAAAGCAATATGACCTGCAGTATTCTTTTAAAAATCATACGCACTTTGTAAACTAAATTGAAGGTCTAAATAATCTGAATCAAGCAGCTCGACAAAACCAGACTGATCTTCATTAACCCTTGCGTGAATCACAATTCTCTGATCGTTTGAAAGATTATTTTGCCATGAGCTCAAAGCACTTTTATGCAACGATTCTGATAAGCTATGGTTGGATGAGCCCACTGCTTGAATCTGACCAATACTATCTAAAACCATCTGCTGAGCATCAATTCTAAAGAGCTCTAATTCAAGGGTAATGGGCATGGTATTTTGAGTTTGTACACACAACACAGGGTCTTTTAATTTCAAGAATTGATCTATAAAACTTTGAGTAAGCTCTAAAGTATCTTTAAACCTAAGGTTTTCTAGATCTACAGCCAACTCAATATCTGTATTCAAAACAAGCTCAAGCCCATGATCTTTATGTATAAAATTGCTGCTGTTGTGATGATTTCCCAGTGGATTAAGCATAAAATCTGCTTGCATAAATAGTTTCGAAGGCAGCTGTTCAATAAAATCAATAATGTTAGACGATTGATCATCTATACTCAATAGATAGTTAGACGCAGTAATATTGCCCAGTGGTAAATTGATAGAATAAGCAGCATTGATGTTCTGGTTTTGCCCTACAAAAGGAGCTTGAAAAAGCATTTGAGATTCAAGATTTTTAAGTTGGTTTAAAACAAAAGAAGCTTCAACTCCAATTGAATTAATCAATTGCAAACTTGCCTGTAGTTGTTGTAATTGAAATACATCTACAGAAAATTGTTCTAAAAAATCAAGATTTATCGTATCGCTAAGCTGTTCTTGATAATTACCAAAATACCCTGTGATGTATAGAGGCTTTACATCTTTTAATTGCATTGAAAAATCAACTTGCTCACCAGGGTTTACTGTAATGGTTTGCCCCTGTGGATCTAAACTAATCGTATAGTCTAAAATTAAATTGTTATACAGGTTATTCATTGGTCCTGTAAGATCAATGATGGCTCCTGTTAAATCAATTTCACCTTGGTAAAATCCACCCTGATCAGCTGAAGGCACCAACACCTCAACCTTTATGGTATCATTGTTTAAATTACTTTGAAGAATCTTAAATTCAACCAATAATCGCTCAGAGAAATTATTGTTCAAAGTGAACATTAACTTCCCTTCGGCAAATGCGACTTGTGTTAATTGTGTTTCGTTAAAATCGTACTCAAAGGTTTTTTGTTCCGTAAAAATAGGAGCTCCTGGCGATATAGGAAATGCCGGAAACGTCCACACAAAGGTATCTGCCAAAGCGGTGTCTGAAATACTCAACAAAGAATCAATAGTAAAATTGGCAATGGTATCTGAAAACAACAATGCCAAATTGCCTTGATTGTTTTGCCCAAACAACTGATCTGACTCATACTCAATGTCATCGATATCAATGCGCGCATAGGCAAGCGGAGCTAAAAAACGCACATGATCGTCAGGTATACTCGGCTTTTCACACCCTGTCAATAAAACAAGTACAAAAAAGAATATAAAAATGCGATCAATAGCCATATTTACCTTTCCAACAAGTGTGAAGATACGTTTTTATTTGTGCTTCTCTTTGATTTTCAGCAGGCACATACAAGATCGTTTCTTTGATCTTTTCTGGTAAAAATTCTTGTTCTACAAAATGTCCACTGTAGTCATGAGCGTACTTATAGCCTTTACTGTAATCAAGGTCTTTCATCAATTTGGTCGGGGCATTTCTCAAATGTTTGGGCACTGCAGCATTGGGCTGATCTCTTACCAATTGTTGCGCCTTATTAATGGCCATATACGCGCTGTTTGATTTTGCGCTGCACGCTAGGTAAACTACAGCCTGAGAAAGTACAATTCTCGCCTCAGGCATTCCAATCACCTCAACGGCTTTAAAACAGTTATTCGCCATTACAAGTGCGGTTGGATTGGCCAGGCCTATATCTTCACTGGCTGCTATGATCAAACGTCTTGCAATAAATTTAGGATCTTCTCCACCCTCTATCATGCGTGCCAACCAATACACAGCAGCATTGGGGTCAGATCCTCGAATTGATTTAATTAAGGCAGAGGCAATGTCGTAGTGCTGTTCTCCGCCCTTATCAAAAAGACTTGAAGGACTATGTTGTAAAAAGGCCTCTACCTTTTTATTGGTAATCTCAATGTTTTGCTCAGCAGCACAAATAAGCTCAAGTAAGTTCAATAGTTTTCGAGCATCTCCTCCACTAAAACTCAACAAAGCTTCATCTTCTTTGATGGTAATTTTTTTGGTTTTCAGTAGCGCATCTGTTTCAACTGCTCTTTGTACGATCGCTCTGAGATCTTCGATCTTGTGATGCTCTAAGGTGTATACTTGACACCTTGAAAGCAAAGCTGAAATCACTTCAAAAGAAGGGTTCTCAGTGGTAGCACCAATTAAAACAACAACCCCTTTCTCAACAGCCATCAACAAAGCATCTTGCTGGGCTTTATTAAATCTGTGAATCTCATCAATAAATAAAATTGGGGCAAGCTCTGGGGTAAACAGATCATTTTTTTTAGCCTTTTCAATGATGGCTCGTACATCTTTGATGCTTGATTCTACTGCACTTAGCTGAAAAAATGGA
Organism: Flavobacteriales bacterium; assembly: GCA_020631045.1. Taxonomy (GTDB): domain Bacteria; phylum Bacteroidota; class Bacteroidia; order Flavobacteriales_G; family JALEGO01; genus JAHDHZ01. The sequence continues at coordinate 25,694 of JAHDHZ010000008.1, forward strand.
CGGTCAATCTCAGCGGCAATGAGTTGAGCTATGGTGGTTTTTCCTGTTCCTGGAGGACCCCAAAAAATCATTGAAGAGACAACCCCTTGTTTGATGTGCTTTCTAAGTACTGCTTGCTTACCCAATAAATGATTTTGTCCGATGTACTGATCAAGTGATTTAGGCCGTATGCGTTCAGCAAGTGGAGTGCTCATGGTGTTTACCCCTCAAAGGTACAAATCTTTAGATAGATGAGTTTTTACCAAATAAAATTTGGTTCACGTATTTTTTATGTACATTTGCGGCCAAAACATTAAACTTTTAACCATGAAAATGAAAGATTTATTTATTGCTGGTGTTGCAATGTTAGCCATTTCAAGCTGTCAAAAAACACAACCTAATGCATGTTTCTCTTCATCTACTGATGATTTTGAGGCTTATATTCCTGTTCAATTCACCTCTTGCTCTGAAGATGGTGCTGAGTATAACTGGGATTTTGGTAACGGAGAGACTTCAACTGAAGAAAATCCAAGCACGACATTTATTGAAGAAGGTACTTACCTTGTAAAACTTGAAGTGGTTTCTAAAAACGGAAAACTAAGAAACACTGAAACAATGTTGGTTGAAGTAGATTATACTTCTAACAGTGCTGATGCTGAATTGGCATATCAATTAAACAACACAACTGCAACTCCAATTTCTTTAACAACTGACGGAACACACACTGGATATACTTTAAATGATCCGTTTATGGTATTAGAATTTGATGGTGTCTCAGGATCAATCTATCAAGTTTCTTGGGATGACAGCTTTCAAGGAAGCGACACTTACGATTTAGACATCAGAGTAAGTGTTTTAAACGCTGATGGATCTGTTGTTTACATCAATAGCCAAGACAGTGGTTACAACACTCCAGAAACGTTTACTGCTTCTGAGACTGGTAAAATTAAAATTTTAGTTGAACCATACAGTTCAGGTAATACTGGTACTTTCGGATTATACGTTCAACAACTATAATCTTAAAGATTATAAAAAAATCAAAGGGGCTCAACAGCCCCTTTTTTTATGACCAAAACCAAGGTACATATTCAAGAAAGTTGGAAACCTTTGCTCAACGATTTTTTTCAAAGCAATGATTTTCAAAGTCTTTCAAAAAACTTGAAAGAAGAAATCAAGATGGGTAAAATCATCTACCCGCCATCTCACCTGATCTTTCATGCCTTTCATCTCTGTCCGTTTCACAAACTCAAAGTAGTTTTAATTGGTCAAGACCCCTACCACAACCAAGGTGAGGCGATGGGTTTAAGTTTTTCTGTACCCAAAGGCATCAAAATTCCACCCTCTTTAAAAAACATCTACAAAGAACTTGAAAACGACGTGCCTTTTCACCTGCCAGATCATGGAGATTTAACCCACTGGGCAAAACAAGGCGTATTGCTACTCAATGCCATGCTCACTGTTGAGCATAAAAAAGCAGGATCTCACCAAAAAATTGGGTGGCAAAACTTCACTGACCATGTCATTCAAAAAATATCAGATGAAAAACAGCACATCGTTTTTCTTTTGTGGGGCAATTTTGCAAAATCAAAAGCGCATTTAATCGATCAAAATAAACACCTAATCTTACAAGCAGCTCATCCATCACCATTGGCTAGAGGAGCATTTTTTGGCTCTAAACACTTTTCAAAAACCAATGCTTATTTAAAAAAGATGGGAAAAACTCCTATTGACTGGCAGATTTAGGTTCAGAGTAGTGTTCGTGCTTCCATCTGCGGTGGGTCCACAACCAATAGGCAGGATCTTGCTCTATACTCTGTTCAATGGCTTTGACATGCAGTTGGGTAGCCTCTCCTTTCAATAAATCAGAAACATCATCACTCAATACTTTTACTTCTAACTGATAACGACCCCTTTCTTGTTTTGTCATCTCTCCATACACAAGTGCACAATCATATGTTTTGGCATATTTTTCAGCTCCGAATAAAACAGGTGTTTTGCGACCTAAAAATTCAGTAAAATAAGCTTTTGCTGGATTAGAAGGGCTTTGATCTGTTAAAAATACCATCACAAAAGGCTTTTGTTTTCTGGTTTCAAAAATTTCTTTCACCTCTTTTGATGAGATAAACTTAATGCCAGTTCTTGATCTTGAAGCTTTGAGTTTTTGATTGATAAAGGCATTTTTCAAAGGGGTATAAATAGCATAGACATCTGCCTTTATTGCAAGTGGCGTTGCCAAAGCAGCCCATTCCCAATTGTTGTAATGCCCCCCGGTATAAATCACCGATTTTCCTTGCTCAATCAACTGATCAATCAGCTTAGCATTTTTATAAACCACTCTTTTTTTAAGCTGCTCTTCAGTGATGCTAAATCCTTTAATAGACTCAACAATTAAATCACACAAATGCTTGTAAAACCGCTGAGTAATTTCTTGTATTTCTGATTTACTCTTATAGTTATACGTCTTTTTTAAATTGTTAAGCACCACTTTTTTTCGATACTCAAAGCATTTATATATAAAAAAGTATAAAATATTTGAAATTCTATAAATAACTCTAAAAGAGAGTTTTGAGAGCGGAATGATAACTAAATAATATAAAATCATTGCCCTCAAATGTAACTTTATTTTTTGTTTTGCAGTAAAGAAGAACAAATCACACACAAATGTTTTTGAAAAGACTTTGTATTTCAGGTTTCACTTTAGGTCTTGCGTTCAGCGTGCAAGCTCAATCAAGTGTAGATGATGTAAAAAACCCTAAACAAAAACTCATCATCAAAGGCATTGTTAAAGATGATGTCACCAAAAAGGGTATTGAAGGAGCTACTGTTATCTTAACAGGTACCAACGGAACTATGGTCAGTAAGACGACCAAAAAAAACGGAAAATACAAGTTTTATAAAGACAAGAAAACAAAAGAAAAACTCATTTTAGCCGATGAAGAATATTCGGTTAAGATTACTAAGAAAGGTTTTCAAGACTTTTCTTACACAGAATCAACTTCAGGTATTTATGACAATGAGGTGTTTGAAGATGATGTAATTTTGCAATTGAAACAATAAAAGAAGCTGTAAAAGCTTAGAAGACATAGTTTTTTGTTGTTTGTTTTCAAGCGGGCTCAGGCTCGCTGGTGTTTACCTTAAGATTGCAGCGTTTGAGTAGTTAAAACCACTGAAGCGCTGTAACCTTCAGGTTTTTAAAACCATTTAATTTAGAGCGGCTCTAAAAATCCTGAATTTCAATCAATTTTCTTGGCCAGCATTCAATAGTTTGTAGTTTTGTTATACTACAAAATCTCTTTTTATGGCAAATTCTTACTTTCTTAAAAATTCGCTCACAAAAAAATATTGGATGGCCGCCTCAGGCTTATTTCTATGCATTTTTCTACTGGGTCACTTGGCGGGCAACCTGCAGCTTTTATTGCCCCCTGAAAAAGCCAAAGATGCCTTTAATGCCTATGCTCTTTTTATGACCACTTTTCCGGCGGTAAAAATCTTATCTTACCTTACCTATTTTAGTATTTTATTTCATGCTTTTGACGGTATTTTGTTGACCATTGAAAACAACAAAGCTCGCCCGGTAAACTACGCTTATTCTAAGCCTTCTGCTAATTCTGCATGGACCTCTCGTTACATGGGTATTTTAGGTACTGCTATTTTAGTTTTTTTAGTCATTCACCTTTGGGCTTTTTGGGCAGGTATGCATTTTAGATCAATTCCCACTTATGCTTTGGCTGACGGAACCATCGTAAAAGACCTCTATTCTGAAGTATACAACGCTTTTAAAAATCTCCCTTACGTAATTTTATATGTGGTATGTATGATCCCTTTAGGCTTACACCTCTCTCATGGATTTGCCTCAGCATTTCAATCTTGGGGCTTAAACCACGCAAAGTACAACAACTTAATTTCTATGACCGGAATAGCATTCAGCGTACTTGTACCGCTAGGGTTTGCTGCTATTCCGCTTGTAGTATATTTTATGTATTAAGATTATGGCTAAACTAAAATCAGTTACTCCAAAAGGTGCATTGAAAGACCAATGGACCAACCATAAAAATGACATTAATTTGGTCAATCCTGCCAACAAGCGTTTGATCGATGTGATTGTTATCGGAACTGGCCTTGCTGGAAGCTCTGCAGCAGCCTCTTTGGCTGAGATGGGATACAATGTAAAGGCATTTTGTTTTCAAGACACCCCACGTAGAGCGCACTCAATTGCAGCTCAAGGAGGCATCAATGCAGCTAAAAACTATCAAAACGATGGCGATTCTACCTTTAGATTGTTTTATGACACCATCAAGGGCGGAGATTACCGTTCAAGGGAAAGCAATACCTACCGTTTAGCTGAAGTATCAGCCAACATTATTGATCAATGCGTCGCTCAAGGTGTGCCTTTTGCACGTGATTACGGCGGGTTGTTAGACAACCGTTCTTTTGGTGGAGTACTGGTATCACGTACCTTTTACGCGAAAGGTCAAACAGGTCAGCAGTTATTGTTAGGAGCTTATTCAGCACTTTCTCGTCAGGTAGCTAAAGGCAAAGTAACTATGTATACCCGTCATGAAATGATGGATGTGGTCATGGTCGATGGTAAAGCTCGAGGTATTATCGCTAGAAACTTAATCACAGGAGAGTTAGAGCGTCATGGAGCTCATGCAGTTGTCTTGTGTTCGGGTGGATATGGCAACGTGTTTTTCTTATCGACCAATGCGATGGGATCCAATGTTTCTGCTGCTTGGAAAGCCCATAAAAAAGGGGCTTATTTTGCCAATCCTTGCTATACACAAATTCACCCTACTTGTATTCCAGTTTCAGGCGATCATCAGTCTAAATTGACCTTGATGTCTGAGTCGTTGAGAAACGATGGACGTATTTGGGTACCTAAGAAAAAAGAAGATTGCAAGGCGATCATCGAGAAGAGCAAAAGAGCAGAAGATATCCCAGAAGAAGACAGAGATTATTACCTAGAGCGCAGGTATCCTTCATTTGGTAATTTGGTACCCAGAGATGTCGCCTCACGTGCTGCAAAAGAGCGTTGTGATGCAGGTTTTGGAGTAAATAAAACTGGCAATGCGGTGTTCTTAGATTTTGCCTCTGCTATTGTACGTTACGGGAAACTAGAAGCCAATATCAAGAACGTAAAAAATCCAACCGATAAACAAATTAAAGAATGGGGTCGTGCGGTAGTGAAATCAAAGTACGGCAACTTGTTTGATATGTATAAGCAAATCACAGATGATGATCCATATTTCACAGCTATGAAAATCTATCCTGCGGTGCACTATACGATGGGTGGATTGTGGGTCGATTACAACCTAATGACAAATGTACCAGGATTGTATGCTTGTGGAGAGGCCAACTTCTCAGATCACGGTGCCAACAGACTAGGAGCCTCTGCTTTGATGCAAGGACTGGCTGATGGCTATTTTGTCTTACCTTACACGATCGGAGATTACTTATCAAAAGACATTCGTACAGGCGCCATTGATACTGAACAAAAAGCTTTTGAAGAGGCTGAGCAAAATGTACAAACGCGTATTGACAAACTGATTAACAATAATGGAACCAAATCTGTAGATCATTTTCACAAACGACTGGGTAAGGTGATGTGGGACAAAGTAGGTATGGCCCGTAACGAAAAAGGATTGAAAGATGCCATTAAAGAAATTACTGAAATTCGTGAAGATTTCTGGAAAAACGTCAAAGTGCCAGGCAGCGCAAATGCCTTTAACCCAGAGCTTGACAAGGCGGGCCGAGTGGCCGACTTTTTAGAGTTGGGTGAGTTGTTTGCACAAGATGCTTTAGATCGTAAAGAGTCGTGCGGAGGGCATTTTAGAGAAGAGTACCAAACCAAAGAAGGTGAAGCACTTAGAGACGATAAAAAGTACGCTTACGTTGCCGCTTGGGAATACAACGAAGTGCCAAGCAAAGCAAAACTCCACAAAGAAGAACTTACCTTTAAAGAAGTCGAATTAAAAACACGTTCATACAAATAAGCCCTATGAAACTTACATTAAAAATCTGGAGACAAAGTGGCCCTGAAGATAAAGGTGCTATGAAAACATATCCTGTTGAAGGCATTGATGGAGACATGTCATTCTTAGAAATGATGGATGTGTTAAACGAACAATTAATCGAGCAAGGAGAAGAACCCGTTGCCTTTGATCATGATTGTAGAGAAGGTATCTGTGGCATGTGTTCGATGTACATCAACGGACAAGCACACGGACCTAAAAGAGGAGTTACAACCTGTCAGTTACACATGCGTTCATTTAAAGATGGCGACACCATTTACATAGAGCCCTGGAGAAGTAAAGCCTTCCCAGTTGTCAAAGATTTGGTGGTTGACCGTTCTTCTTTTGATCGCATCATTCAGTCCGGTGGATTTGTGTCTGTAAATACTTCTGGTAATACCATCGATGCAAACGCTACTCCAATCGAAAAAGAAAATGCAGACAAGGCATTTGATGCCGCTACCTGTATTGGGTGTGGAGCTTGTGTAGCGAGCTGCAAAAACGCTTCTGCTATGCTATTTGTTTCTGCAAAAGTTTCTCAGCTGTCATTGCTTCCACAAGGAGATCCTGAACGCAAATCAAGAGCACTTAACATGGTCAATCAGATGGACGAAGAAGGTTTTGGTAACTGTACCAACACTGGAGCGTGTTCTGTTGAGTGCCCTAAAGAAATCTCACTTGAGAACATTGCCAGAATGAACCGTGAGTTTTTAAAGGCATCGGTAAGCAAAGAATAATTATTTGTTTGGCCGAATCAAATTTTTTATTGAGTCTTTAAAAAAGATTCGTCAAGTAGGCACCATCACGCCTAGCGGAAGTGCTCTAAGCAAAAAAGCAGCTAGTTTTCTTGACACACAACACAAAACCCTTATCGTTGAATTAGGTGCAGGAAATGGCCCTATTACTAGAAAAATTTTAGAGCGCATATCAGAAGATTCATGTTTAATTGCCATTGAATTAGACTCTAAATTTTGTGATCAATTAAGAACAATTCAAGATGATCGTTTAATTGTAGTAAACGATTCTATTGAAAATATTGCTGAAATTTTAAAAGCTCATAATAAGCAAAAAATCGATTACGTAGTCAGTGCAATCCCATTTATTTTGTTTGACAGAAGCAAAGCCAAGATAATGATTCAAACCGTGCAAAAACACATGAAAAACCAATCAAAATGGCTTCAAATACACTACTCTAAATCAATAATTGATCTTTATAAAAGCCTTTTCAAAGAAGTACATACACACAGAATATTTAAGAACATTCCACCAGCATATGTGTTTGAGTGCTTACATCAATGATGTACGTCTGCCTCACGAGCAATTTGCACGCGCTCAAAAGTTGATTTTACTTGTAAGATCTCATACACATTTTCTCTAATCACATCTGCTAATCTTCCGGTAGGCAAGTCATTGGCATCTAACCCAAAAGGATTTTCAATTTCATCAGAGATCACCTCAATGCCAAACATCGCAAAACCCATTATTATTACAGCAGGTATTGTCAGCCAATGAAACATATCAATCAATCCAAAAGGCAAGACAAGAATATAGATCACCGTAAAAAGTTTAATAAATGTAGAATGCGAAAACGGAATAGGCGTATTTTTAATGCGCTCACAAGCTCCTAGTACATCAATCAAGCCTTGCAATACTTCTTTGAGTTGAAACTTATCCATATCATTCATCAAGCCTTGCTTGTGCATATTCTCAACCTCATTGAACATGTGTGAGGCAATCTCATTGGGTACATGTGCAGCACGCTCAATATCTTCAGTGATTTTACTATTGATATGAATAAAATTTCCGTACTGCACACCTTCTCTTAAATGCCATTGCAAACAAGTACAGAAATTGGCAATACTTTTTACAAAGAACCTTCTGCGTTTTTTCTCATCAGCAGGAATCAAACTATTTAGATTCAATGAGAGGGTTCTGCAATCGTTGACTAGCTTACCCCACTGCTTTCTACCTTCCCACCAACGGTCATAAGCACTGTTTAATCTAAAAACCAAAAAGAGTGATAGAATAACCCCTAAAAGTGAAAAAAACACCGTGTCAATGGCTATTTTATTGGGCATTAGCTTAATGTTTATAAAAGTGACTACTACTGCATAAATTGCTGTAAAGACCACAAATTTGAACAATTGACGCATGTTATAGCTGTCTTTAAACGTCTTTAAAAGCACCTTAAAAAGGCTACCCCACTTTTTAGAATTGTATACAATCATGATTTTTGTGTTTGGCCACTAAAGTAAGAAAATGGTATATTTAAACCATGAAGAAACTCATCTTTCCAATTGTTTTACTACTCTTTTCACATTGTTCATTTTTTAAAGAACGCCCTATGTTAACTGGAATTACCCAAAGTGAAGCATTCACTAAAGAACCTTATGCTTCTGATTGGTACACTAGAAACTACAATAGTTACTCTGTTGACACTACTCAAAATCTAAAGAGTGATTCTATTGAAATCGATGTGTTTTTTGGTTCATGGTGTGGCGATTGTCACAAACACCTACCCGCATTTATAAAAATTGCTGAGCATTACAAGCTCAACTACCGTCTAATTGGTTTAAACACAAAAAAAGTGAGTCATACTGGTCTTGAAGATAGCCAAAACATTAAACGCGCACCTACTTTTATTGTTAAAAAACAAGGCTCTGAAATCGGTAGAATCATTGAATACCCAGTTGAGAGTTTAGAAAAAGATTTGGGCAAAATTTTTAATGCAGAGCCATATACTCCAAATTATGCTGATTAGAATTATAGCCTTTATCTTATTTGCTAACCAAATTCAAGGTCAAGAATTTGTAAGTACTTCGGTTGCAAACCTCCCTTTTAAAACTTCTAACAACGCTGTGTGTTCAGGTGTATTAAACGACACAGACTATGTTTTTTCTTTTGGTGGAATTGATTCTTCGTTACAATACAGTGGTATTCACTTGCGCAGTGCTCGCTACAATACATTTACAGGAGTAGTTCAAGAAATTGCCCCATTACCAGACACATTGGGTAAAATTGCACCAGCAGCATCTTGCATTGGTGATGTCATTTATATTGTGGGTGGATATCATGTCTTTTCTGACGGGCACGAACTTTCTTCTAATAAAGTGCACCGTTACCAAATTAGTACCAATAGCTACTTACCAGATGCAGCAAATATTCCCGTAGCCATTGATGATCACGTGCAAGATGTCTGGAGAGACAGCTTGTTATTTATCATCACTGGTTGGAGCAACACCACCAACGTACCCAACGTACAGGTATACAACCCTACAAATAACACTTGGAATACAGCTACACCTGTGCCTAACAACAACATCTATAAATCATTTGGCGCATCTGGAGTGATTATAGAAGACACCATTTATTATTTTGGTGGAGCCCGTTTTGGCTTTAATTTTTCTTTGCAAAAAAATTTGCGAAAAGGCATTATTAATCCCGAAAATCCATTAGAGATTAATTGGTCAGATACACTTTTAGATATTGGGCTGTACCGTGCTGCTTGTGCCGATTTTTTAGGCCATCCAACTTGGTTTGGCGGCAGTGAACTTACCTATAATTTCAACGGGCTTTCTTATGCTTCAAACTCAGGGGTTGAGCCCAGCGAAACAGTTGCTTGTTTTAATGCAGATAGCCTGAAGCTTTATAACAATAATTTCTCTTTAATGGATCTAAGAGGCATTGCCAAAACCTCATCCACCACCTTTTACACCATGGGCGGAATGCTTGAAAATCAACAGGCCACCAACCAAGTGTTTAAGCATGAGTTTGAGTTCGCTTTATCAAACAATCTTCAAGCAAAAAAACAGGCTTTGCAAGTATTTCCAAACCCAACAAAAGAAGGCATTATAAATCTCTTAAGCACAAATAATAAAGAAGGGTATATCTACAGTTTAGATGGTCAACTGGTAAAGAAAGTTCTAGTAAAGAACAATCAAATTGATTTAGGGGCAATCACCAAGGGTATATACATATTAAAACTTGGCCGCTCAACCCAAAAAATAGGTGTGCAATAATTACTGATTAGCAATATATTGGCTCAACTCTCTCACATTTTTATCAAAGTCAAACACATCATTAACAATAAAATAATTACCAACATCGTAGGTATGATCATAAGCAAATTTTGCAAACTCTAAACGACCACTATCAAAACTAAAGAGCCTTGCAATTTGCTTTACTTGTGCAGATGTTAAACAATTCGCTCTTGTGATTTGTTTGGCAACTACTAATTTGGTTCGATCAAAATCTTTTGCCTGAATACTTCTCAAAGCTCTACTAAATTGAGCATCTTCAATAGGCCAATCTGCACAACCAATAGGGCCGTTGTAATTTGGTATTGGCGATTGAATCGTTTGTGTTTGATTTTCTTGCCCATTGACTACTGTTGTAGTTTGACTGTGATATACTGGAGCTTGAGTATATGCTGTGCTATGATATTGTACAACATGATGCGCATGATTGGTAGGCATTAAAGTAAAACCCGGAAAGAATTGCTTGAGTTGCATTTGATAATACCCAAGTTGATTTAAGCTTAATTCATAAATACTTTGACCGTACTGAAAGGTAGCATCGACAACAGGGCAAGCAATAGGTCCAATTTTGCCTAAGTATTTATTTTTAAAGATAATTTCAACTGAATAATTATCTGCAACTAGGCCGCTGATCTGAACATTACTTTGCGGATAATAATTTTGTCTTACTCCATTTAAAACTAAGTAAAAAGCCTCCCCATTGCTCTCATATACATATATGCTGCTAGACTGATTTTGAGATTGAGCTTTACCTATTTGAAAAGCAAAAAGAAATGAAAGTGATAAAAGAAGAATATAATTTCTCATAGCTAATTATCTAATATAGTTGTTTAATTGGTTTACACTGTGGTCAAAATCAAAAGCATCATTTACAATGAAATAATTATCAATGTCAATGGTTCTTGAATAAGCATATTTTGCAAAATCTAACTTTCCATTTTCAAAATCAAAGGTCTGAACGAGCTCTTTTACTTGTTGAGCGGTCAAACAGTTCGAGCTAGCAATCTGTTTTGCTTGAGACATTCTTGAGTTAGGAAAATCTTTATCTTGAACACTTCTAAGGGCTGTACTAAATCTATTTTGATCCATAGGAAAACCGTTACATCCGATTCTTCCAGTATAACCAGGAACAGGAGCACTTATCTGTGTATGTACAACTTGCGTATTGTTTGGCGTCCCATACACTACAGCTGTGTTTGAAGAGGTCGTTGTCGTTGTTGTTGTAGAGCTTTGGGTAGTAGCATTTCTACCTCCTAAATTTACATTTACACCTAGGTTTACCCCACCTAGATTCAAGCCCATATTTACATTATCTGCAGATCCATTTGTGGTAGTGGTTGTTGTCTCTGTAACACTTACTCCACCAGAAATAGCAGGCATTGGCTGAGTGTTATGTGGCACAACTACAACAGTTGAAGCTGGTGGTGGCATTTGAGCATAAGGCGCAAAGTCACGGTACCTAAGTTTATACTCACCCTTTCTGTTTAATTTAATTGCATAGGTCACTTTTCCCCACTGATCATCTGTATTTTGAACCCTAAAATAGCGCTGCTCAATCTCTGGAATACCTCCTTCTACAAAAATTATTTTTGCATGATAATAACTTGAAGTTAAACCTTGTACTAAAATATTTGTTACTGGTTGTTCATTTTGTCTAATGCCATTCAAAATTAAATAAAAGGGTTCTCCGTTCTCACTATAAACCTCAGCATCAGAACTATTTTGGCCAAATAATGCACAAGAAAGTAGAAGTGCAAAAAATGTAAAAATTCTATTCATTGTTGTGTGTTTTTAAGATTACAAATCTACAAAACAAAATGCATGCCAAAAATTTTAATTTTTGACACAAGCCCTATTAATTAATAGTTTTACAGTCAATTATGACTGAACTCATTAAAAATAAAAGCTTTTTTCTGCTAGCAGGCCCATGTGTGGTAGAATCTGAAAAAATCTGTTTAGATATCGCTGAGCACATTAAAAGCGTTACCGATCAACTTAACATTCCTTATGTATTCAAAGCTTCTTTTGAAAAAGCCAATAGAACATCACTAGATTCTTTTACTACAATTGGCAGAGAAAAATCCTTAAAAATTTTACAAAAAGTAGGCCGCACATTTGATGTAAAAACCATTACTGATATACATACGGCTGAGCAAGCAGGGCTGGCTGCTGAATATGTCGACATGCTACAAATTCCTGCCTTTTTGTTTCGTCAAACTGAATTATTGATTGCAGCTGGTAAAACAGGCCTTCCTGTAAACATTAAAAAAGGACAATTTTCGGGTCCCAAGGCAATGCAACATGCTGCTGAAAAAGTATTATCCACCCAAAACAACAACATCATGCTCACTGAACGCGGCAACAGTTTCGGGTACTCAGACTTAGTGGTTGACTTTCGAAACATCACAAAAATGAAAGCCTTTGGTTACCCTGTTGTGATGGATGTCACACACGCCCTTCAAAAACCCAATGCAGGAGCTGTGACTGGCGGAGAACCCCAAATGATTGAAACGATTGCCAAAGCTGCAATCGCTGTAGGTGCTGACGGATTATTTATTGAAACGCATCCTAACCCCAGTAAAGCCTTATCAGACGGAGCAAACATGCTTTTGCTTGATCGTTTAGAAGATTTATTAAAAAAGCTAATTCAGATTAAACATGCCATTTAAACCCTTTTTATCTCTATGTATTTCTGTTATAAGCATAGCCTTATTTAGTGTAGCAAGTTGCAACAAATACGATACTGAAATCACAGGAAACGTTACTGTTGCTCAATTATTTGAAGCGCCTTACAAAGGTTGGTTTGAATCTAATTACCTCAACTATAATGTAAAAAACGGGTATGACATTAATAATGAAGATATTCACATCGAAGTATATTTTGCTTCTTGGTGTTGGATGAGTAGAAAATACTTGCCTGAATTTATTAAAGTTGCACAAATGTATCAGCTGAAATTTACAGTTTTTGAGCTTGATGAAAACAAGCAATCTGAAGAGGGTTTTGAGGTAGGAAAGAACATTGAGTTTGTACCCACTTTTGTAGTATATCGAAACAATCTAGAAATTGGCAGAATTGTAGAGCAGTCAGATAATTTTGAAAGCGCTCTTGAGTTGTTAACTCAACCCTAATGAAAATTTAATTGTCGACCCTACTGAGTTCTATGTAGTTGTTATCAGCTAAAACAAGTAAAATAATTACATCATTTACCCCTGGTGTCCAATCTGAAGTCAAACTAAAATTACCTGCATCTGTAATGGTAGATGCATTGGTAGAAGAACCACAAATAATAGTTACTTGTTGACCCGCTACCACATTATCTAAATCAGTAATTTCAGTAGCAACCGTGTTGGCAGAAGTTAAAAACGTATTGGCTGTACTCACATCAGGTGTAACGTCATCTATTGCAATGGTGTCAATATCAAGCGCTAAAACTCCTTGTTTAATTTCAAGTTTTGCTTGAGGGGATTGAGTACCCAAGCCAAGATTTCCATTAATGGCTAAAATATTGTTATCAAACTCTCCATAAATTAATGCATTTGCGCTGTCTGCATTAGAGTTTTCAATGTAGAGTTTGTTGTTCCCTAGTTCGTTATAGCCTGATTGATAGCCTAAAAAGATATTGCCTGTGCCTGTTTTTGATGTAAAAGCACTTTGATAGCCAATAAATACATTGTTTGACTTATTGCCATTTGTTTGACCCTCTCCAGCTTGATGACCTATCGCAACATTTCTTTGAGAGAGTGTATCTCTCCAAAGAGTAGAATTTCCTACAGCAACATTATTTCCTCCACTTTTATTTGCCCTAATTGCCCACATTCCGACACCAACATTGTTTGAACCTGAAACTCCTTCTCCTAATGAATAATAACCCAAAGCACTATTGTTTACTCCTGATTGATTGAACTCCATACTATATGCACCAAAAGCACTGTTTTTATCTCCACTTAAATCTGCATTTAAAGCATAATCTCCAACTGCAGTATTTCCAGCTCCAGTTAAATGATTAGGCATTGCAAAAGTTCCAACAGCAACATTACTCCACCCTTGAGAAACCCTCAAGGCTTTATGACCAATGGCTATATTTCTTCCTCCTGGAGTTAAACCACTTAAAGCTGAATCTCCAATTGCAATAGATCGTTTCCAAGGCTGAGCATAATTCACCTCTAAACCTGCACCTTGCCCAATTAATATATAACCCCCCGTATTTTTCTCTTCAATTCGACCACTGTCCATTACAAAATATTCTACTCCACCGATATCAAAATGGATTTTATCTTCATCTGCTGACTCTTCAACTTGTATTTTGGTATCTGAATCTGAATCTTCTAATGATACAGAAACATCAATACGCACCCATTTTGATCCATTGTGAAAATAAAAACCAGGATTAACAGAAGTAGATCCACTTGACACTGTGGCAGTGTTGTAAATCATCAATCCCGTTGTCGGAGAAGCAATCGTTAAAACATCAGTATTGCTTGTAAGTGCAATTCTAGGAATCAACAATCCAGCATCTGTAGCTTGAATATCAAGCATTGAGCTAGCATCAGGGGCAGCACCTGTTTTATTTATTGCGACTTGGGCATATGCACATACATTCAAAAGAAAGAAGCAAAGCAAAGAATTAAAATATCTCCATCCCATATTATATAAAATATAAATTCAAGTTTTTAATTGCAAATTTTAATCTGTGTGAAAAAAGTCTTTCTAACTTAGTAGCCATGAAATATACAAAAATAGACAGTAGTTTATTCATCAAAAACCGTCAAAAGTTTACCGCTCAATTAAAGCCAAATTCTTTAGCCGTTTTCAACTCTAACGACATCTTTTTAACCTCGGCAGACTCCACCCTGCCTTTCAAACAACACTCAGATATCTTTTACCTTTCAGGCATTGACCAAGAAGAAAGTATTTTGGTTTTGTTTCCTGACGCTAAAGATGGAAAACACAAAGAAATTCTGTTTCTAAAAGAAACTTCAGATTTGATTAAGATTTGGGAAGGCGAAAAACACACCAAGCAATCTGCTTTTGAGTACTCAGGCATTCAAACAGTTTACTGGTTAGATGAGTTTGAAACTGTATTTGAATCACTGGTCAAGCAAGCTGAAAACATCTACATCAATGAAAACATCCACACGCGTGCAAATAAAGAAATGCAGACACGTGAAGATCGTTTTATTGCAACATGCAAAGCAAAATTTAGCGCTCAAAACTACGAGGCTTCAGCCCCGATCTTGCACAGCATAAGAGCCATTAAAGAGCCTGAAGAAATTCAGTTGATGCAACAAGCTTGCAACATCACTGAGAAAGGATTCAGACGCATTTTAAACTTCATCAAGCCTGGTGTGCACGAATATGAAATAGAAGCTGAATTGATTTATGAATTTACGCGCAATAGATCTGGTGGATTTGCCTACACGCCTATTATTGCAAGCGGATCAAACGCCTGTGTGTTGCATTATATTGACAACAATCAAATGTGTAAAAATGGTGATATAATTCTGATGGATTTCGGTGCTAATTATGCCAATTACTGTTCTGATTTAACCCGTTGTGTGCCTGTGAGTGGATGTTTTACCGACAGACAAAAGGCAGTATACAATGCTGTTTTACACGTTAAAAAAGAGGCTACAAAACTCTTGGTTCCTGGCACCATACTTTCTGAATACCACAAAGAGGTCGGATTGATCATGCAAGATCAACTATTGTCTTTGGGTTTAATAGACAAGGCAGATATTCAACATCAAGATGCTAAACATCCAGCTTACCGCAAATACTTCATGCATGGCACCTCTCATTTTATTGGGTTAGACACCCATGATGTGGGCCATTGGGACAAACCCATTGAAGCTGGAATGTGTTTTACTGTTGAGCCCGGTATTTATATTTTAGAAGAATCTTTAGGAATTCGCCTAGAAGATGATGTAGTTGTACAAGCTACAGGGGCACCTAAAAACTTAATGCAAAACATTCCCATCGAGATTGAAGAGATTGAAGATTTGATGAACGGGTGAAAAACCTTTTAGTATATCGCTCTTCTGCCGGAAGCGGCAAAACTTTTACCCTTGTCAAGCAATACCTCATCTTTATTCTAAAAGATGCGAATCCGGGCATGTATAAGCATGTATTGGCCATTACCTTTACCAATAAGGCTACTGCCGAGATGAAAGATCGGGTATTAAAAAACCTGCAAGAGATCAGTGAAGGTAAAAACAAAGTACTCATTGATTTACTGAGTGAAGAGCTTAAACTATCTAAGTCTACTCTTAAAAACAGAGCCAAAGAAAACCTCAACCACATCATTCACAATTACAGTGATCTGTCGATCTTAACCATTGATAAGTTCATTTATAAAATTGCCAAGAGTTTTGCTTTAGAGCTTGATTTTGCGCCAAACGTAAATGTTGATTTAGATCAAAACAAAATCATTGAACTTGCCGTTTCACCTGTCATAGAAGCGATCGGAACCGATTTAAACCTTCAAGAAATTACCCTTGAATACCTTAACAATTTAAGCGATCAAAAAGCAGGTTTCAATCTAGAAAAAAACATTACCTCCCTAGCCCACCTCTTGCTCGACGAGAAAACCTTCAACTACGTCAAATCAAACCAAAAAACCTTCACCACCAACGTTTTTTTCCAAACGCTAAAACGCATTTCATCTCACAAAAACCACTTCGAAAAAACCCGACTCATCCACCTAAAAGAAATCCACCAACACATCAAACAAACGCCTTTTAGCTCCCTAAAAGGTGGCTCCAGAACCAGCATCAAATCTTGGATAGAAAAACAACTCACCCTTGAAAACAACATAAAATTCTCAGATTTTCAAATCAAGAGCTACATCCAAAAAATGATGCAGACCGAAAGTTTTGTAAATGCAAAAACTAACACAGAGTTTACACAAGAAATCACTGAGCACACCCATGAAATTTTAGAAGCGCTGAAAGCTTTAGAAAATTTAATCGAGCAAAAAGGGCAAACTTACGCTTTGTTTAATCTGATTGAAAAAACGATGTTTCCTATGTTTTTGATGGGTTTAATTCAAAAACAATTGGCCTTAGTTTATCAAAAAGAAAACAGGGTACATCTCTCAGAATTTTCTAAAAAAATTGCCCACATCGTCAATACAGAACCCATTCCCTTTGTCTATGAACGGGTCGGAGAACGCTACCACCATTACCTTTTAGACGAGTTTCAAGACACCTCTTCTTTGCAGTTTTTTAACATGCTGCCCCTAGTCAGTGAAGCGCTTTCAAGAAACAATCAAAACCTTTTGGTGGGCGATTCCAAACAAGCAATTTACCGGTGGAGGGGCTCTGAGCTCATGCAATTTGCCAATCTACCCAACTTAGAGCAAAATAGTTTTCACGCCACCTACCAATCAGAACACCAACCCACTATTGCACACAACTTCAAAGCATCAGTCTTGGGGTTCAATTACAGAAGTGCTCAAAATATTGTAAGCTTCAACAACACTCTTTTCAAGGGACTAAAAACCCATTTGATTGATCGTTTTAAACCGCTTTATAAAGACCATGAACAAATAGCCAAGTCAAACGATAAAGGCTATGTGTGCATTGAAAAACAAGCACAAGAAAATAAAGAAGACTTTTCTCATATCGCTCAAAAAATTCATGAGTGTCTTGATGATGGATATCTTCTCAACGAGATTACTATACTAAGCAGAAGTAATAGCCGACTAGTCAAAATATCAGACTTTTTGACTAGTCAAAACATTGCGGTACAATCTTCAGAAAGCCTGCTGATTAAAAATGATGCTAGGGTTATTCAGCTCTTGCTTTTTTTAGCTTGGTACATTGATCAACACTCAAAAGAAGCCAAGCTCAAATTACTCAACGTGCTTGATTTGAATTTATCAACACATCAAACCATTAAGCTTTTACAGAAAGATCAAAGCTTATATAATTTTTTAGATCAACGTTATAACATTAGCTCTGTTTTCAGTGAAAAAGACTCTTTGTATGCTCTTTGTAGCGCACTAAAGACCCAACTTACAAGCAATGAAGAGCAAAGTGCTTACGTAGATCATTTTTTATCGATTGTGCACCATTACGAGATCAAATACTCAAGTAACATTCAAGGGTTTTTAACCTTTTTTACAGAGCAACAAGATCGCTTTTCATTGCAAGGGTCAGATGAAAAACAGGCAGTAAAACTAATGACCATTCACAAATCTAAGGGCCTTGAATTTAAAGTAGTAATTATTGAAAGTATTGATTTTAAATCGACCAATGCATCAAAAACATCTTATAAGTGGGTTCAAAACACACTACAAGATTTCAAAGAAATTGCATATTGGTTGGTGCCTTTAAGTAAAGAGCTTGAACACACCATTTACAGCGATGCATACATAGAAGAATCTCAAAAAAACCTAGTTGACAATTTAAATTTAATTTATGTTGCCTTCACAAGACCAGTAGATCGTTTGTACGGTTTTTATTCAAGTGAAAAAGACGGATTAATGCCTTTGATGTTACCCATATTAAATGAACATTTTCAAACCAGTGAGCAGCAATTTACTTTGGGTGATTTAGAGAAAACCAACTCTTCAAGTGTAAGTCATCAAGCGCACAAAATCGCCCCTTATGAAAAGGTAGAAGATTTTAAATCAAAAATCAGTCTAAGCTACGCTTATCAAAAAGAAAGCTTAATTCAAAAAACTGCCAATGGCACTTTGATTCATACGCTATTAGAGCAAATTATCGAACCCCAAGACATTAGTAAAGTCTGTCAACTTGCATTGGCAAGAGGTTTGTTTTTAAAACATGAACTCCCCTTAATTGAGCAAAAACTTCAACAAATCATCTCACACCCCGACTTAAAAGAAGGTTATCAAGATCATGTAAAAGCTAAAAACGAAGTTACTTTAGTCAACAACAAGCAAGAGCTTATGCGCATTGATCGATTGGTTTATTTTAAAGATAAAGTACAGGTGATTGACTTTAAGACTGGTAAACCTGAACAAAAACACAAAAAACAAGTCATCAAATACAAACAAGCCCTCAGTGAGATAGGGCATGTAAATATCCAGGCCATGTTATTTTACACAGAAAGTCTTGAGGTTGTTTTTGTCTCTTAATTGAGTTTCAGGGTCTACAACGCGCACATGGTAAATACCACTTGAAAGAGTCGATAGGTTTATATCATGTTGTGTAACTTTTGAAGTTAGTGTCTCACTATAAACTTGTTGACCAGCAATATTTAAAATTTCAAGCTTTAAGTCTTTCTTAGTTTTTTGATCAAACAAAAGAGTCAACACATCTTCTATAGGATTAGAAAGAATAGAAAAATCATCTAGAAAAGAAGATTGAATTTACTTATGTAGTATAAATGCCTTGTTTTTTAAAACACCAAAATCATTGGTTATTTGTAATTGATAACTCCCGTTAGATAAATTTGAAAGATCAAGCTCTATATTTTTTTTAAACGGTGATGTGGCACTTGAATAGACAATTTGGCCCAAAGTATTTGTAATACTTATTTGAGTAGGATAAGGCAGAGAAGTGTTCAACATAATCCGCAAATTACCTTGATTAGGATTCGGATACAAAGAAATATTCGGTAATTCTTGCAATGTATTACTTGTAGGGTCATCATTAATTAAAACAGTATCAACTAAATTACATCCTTGAGCATCAGTGAGGGTTAAAACGTAAATACCTGCTGATAAAGCACTGTTAAAATTTGAAGTATCTCCATTACTCCAATGATACTGGTAAGGTTCAGCCCCATTGAAGACTGTTGTTTGAATAGATCCAACAGCACTTACAGAAGTGTCATGTACAACATGGTGAGTGACAGATAAGTTGTTTTCTACGCAAGAAAATTTACTCACATAAGAAGATTGATAAACCGTATTGTTGTTAGGATTAAAACTAAATGGCGTTGTAGGTATATCAGGAGAAGATGAATGCGCAGCCAAATATAAGGCGTTGTTATGAACTTTAATTGTTGTAGAAGTATTCCCACCTTCTGAAAAACTTCCACCCCAATAACTACCATATATTAAATTACTTAAATCACTACTCAATGAAGCTATAATAAAAGATGAATTGAAAGGGCCATTAGGCGCAGGGTTTGTGGGCATAAGGGCACCAGGGGTTGTCTCTATAGTACCCTGCTCATTGGCTGTGCCTGAAATTAAAAAGCTTCCTGACTCTAAAACTTCTAAATTACTTTCTGATGCAAAAGAAGTTATAGGAAACTCACCAAAAAAAGTACTTGCAATTAAACCCGATGAAAAACTGAAGGTTGAAAGGGTAAAACTTCTGTCATTGTTAATTTCAAATGATCCTTGATAGACATTTTGCGTCACTGGAAAATCATGTGAACGGGTATGTCCTAAAACAGCTACTTCATTATCACCGATAACCTTGATAGAGGTAAGCGTATTAAATGATTCAGTCCCTGTAAGATAGGTAGCATAGTTTAAGGAGCTTAATGTTTGATCAAATTTAGCTATGAAACCATAATAATATTCTAAAGAACCAGAAGGATTATTTGGTACTGAAGACATAAAAGCATTAGAAGTACTTGGTAAATCAACTGATTGAGCTTGTCCGCAAACGACAATATCTTGATTTGGCATAATAGATACATCTAAAATGACATCTTTGTAACTTCCGCCATAATAGGTGCAGTAAATGATATTAGATAAATCTTGAGTAAGTATCGCCACAAAAGCATCAGTATTTCCAGTAATATTTGTTTGATAAGCATTACTTGTGACAGGCAAAGAACTGGTGCTTAAAGGATGGGTTTGACCAGCTATTAGAACATTCCCTGAGGCATCTAATTTAATTTGCTCAATCCAGGCATGGTTAAAATATGTACAAGCAATAATGGCTGTTCCATCTGCATTAAGTACTCCAACAATTTCATCTCCTGTAGAATATCCGTGTGCATTGGGCTGTAATGCATTTGCTGTGATCGGAAAATTACTTGACAAGCTTCTGCCTTCAAAAATCACTTTTTTATCATCAAGCAATACAATGTTGTTGATTTGGTCTCTATGATCACCTCCAATGTATGTACTGTATATTAAGGTACTTCCATCTGCACTTATTCTTGAGATAAATCCATCGGTCAAACTATTGCCTTGTTGATTTCCTATGTTTGGCTGATAAGACCCTGGTGTAGTTAACAAATTCTCATGAGCATATCCAGAAACAATGGCATCACCGTTATCTGTTATCTCAATATCTGTAGACAATGTATATCCATCAACATCTAAAAATCCTGCCCACTCTAACATAAAGGGATCTATAATTAAAGGCTGGTGTTTATCATACTCTTCCAACACCTCAAATCCAAAAGTATTTTCGTCTAATAATCTATACACCACTTCAACCTCTTTTTGTTTCCCATCAATCACTTGATATGAATAAGGCGCCTTTTCTGTATAAGAACCCAAGGGTGTTTCTATCACTAAACGACCCTTTTTATCAATGCTAAGGCCTTTAATCCCCTCAAATTTGACTTGAATCTCCTGCACATTAGCGCTTGGATGCAAAATATAATCGTATTTGATCTCACCCTTTACACTGTAGTAAGCCAAATCAATATCGTCATACAAATTTTCATAGCTAATATTCTCATACTGATCGGCATTGATCACCCATTGATCAGCATCTTTTCCTTTTAAGTAATTGGTCTTACTTTTTGAATGACCAGAGCCTTTTAATACTGTATTCGTATTCGATCCTAAAAAACGTTGATTCCAAACAACATACTCAAAATGCTCTGCCTTATTATTTTTAACTGCAGCATAACTTACTCCATTGTTTAAAAATCGCAACACATTTTTATTAGCATGTGCTTTAAATAAAACATCATTTTGCCATTGCCCTTGATTTTCAATAAACTGAATGTGTTTATATGGATTGTAATTTGACGCTCTTTCTTTTAGATGTTTTTGAGAAAAAACAGCAATTGAACAAAAAATAAACAACAGACTAATAAATTGGTTTTTCATGTAAATGACTTTGTGATTTCTTACATGCGTAAGAGCACAAAGTTAACACTATTTCACTACAATAAACTGCCTATTTTTCTTAAAATCAGATTATATTTTTGGCACACTTCTTGTTACAAATTACAAAACACTATTATGCACTACAAATCACTATTTTTTACAGCCCTATTATCGGCTGGCATGCATTTTTTAAATGCTCAAACTACTGTAAAATTCACTAATTCAGGATTTGCTGATAAAACCATTGTCTTTAAAGATGGGATTGCAGATTATGATCTTCAGATTGTATATGATGACCTAAGGGCTGATTTTACTATCGGATTTACCCGTTTTAAAAATAAGGCCGATTACATTGTCGATGATGCCTTTGAAGATGTACAAATACGTATTCGAGAATCAGGTTTCGCAGATGTGCGCTTTAGATTGCGTGATGGGGGATTTCCTGACCTAAGAGTCTATGTGTCTGATGATGATCGCAATGCCGATGTATTGATTTTTATTGAGGATGAAGATCAGTATGTTGGAGCAAAACAAGCCATTGCTATTGCACATCAAGAGATTGTTGCTTTTGCAAAAAATAGGTGATCTATAATAAAACAAACCATATATTTGAACTTAATTTTTAACCCTTTAATATTACACTTATGAAAACCATAAAACTATTTACACTTCTTACACTAGGATTCATTTCTACACTTTCAGCTCAAGAATACAAAGTGATTACGGTCGTTGAATCTATTGTTCCTATGGGTGTTGGCCGTTCTAGAATTGTCGAACATCAACAAAAAGCAAACGTCAATGATTTCACAACAGAACGTGTTGAAGGCAAAGACTCGAAGCAAAAAGGAGTGTCAAGAAAAGCTGCTAAAATTGATAACCTATCTGAAACCAAACTCTTAAACTTTTATTCAGGTGTGGGAATCAACTTTCAAAATGTAGCTTCTAATGACGCTTTAATCTCAGATAAAATCAATAAGATGGTGGCTGCAGGATGGGAACTTGCTCATGTACTTTCAGGTGTTGAAAGTAATGCAGGAAAAGACGACGGAAAAGGCATTTACATTACCCGTTTAATCTTTAAAAAATAAGGTTACATCTAAACAAAAAGGAAAGGTGCTTTTGCAATGACTTCAAACCTCTGGTTTGTGGAATAGCAAAAGCACCTTTCCTTTTTTTAGATAAAATCCATGTAATTTTACACCCATTTATACTTCAACCGCATCTTCAACACATACATCACTGGCACAACCACTAAAGTCAAAAAAGTAGCAAAAGTCAATCCGAAAATCACCGTCCAACTCATCGGACCCCAAAACACTACATTGTCTCCTCCAATGTAAAAACCAGGGTTAAAGTCAGTAAACAATCCAAAGAAATCAATGTTTAACCCTACCGCTAAAGGAATCAATCCAAGTACGGTGGTAATGGCAGTTAACAACACAGGGCGTAAACGCTTAGAGCCTGCTAAGATTACGCATTCAATCATCACATCAAAAGGCAAATAAGCATCTTCATCTATGCCCAGTTCAATCTTTTTTCGTTCAATTAAAAGTCCTGTATAATCTAATAATACAATAGCATTATTTACCACAACTCCTGCCAGAGAAATGATGCCAATCATCGTCATAATAATGATAAAGTCCATTTGAAAAATCACCAAACCTAACAACACCCCAATCAATGAAAAGCCCACAGACCCCATTATTATAAAAGGTGTACCAACAGAGTTAAATTGCGTGACAATAATTAACAAAATTAAAAATACAGCAACCAACAGCGCAGTGCCCAAAAAAGCCATTTCTTTGGCCTGATCTTCTTGCTGACCGGTAAACTTATAATCTACTCCTTTAGGAAAATCATAGCCTTGCATTTCCTCTTTAATTTGCGCCACAATTTCATTGGCATTATACCCTTCTTTCACGTTTGAGAAAAGCGTGACTACCCGATCATGATCTTTGCGTTTTACTTGCGAGAAATTTGAGGTATACCGCACACTTGCCACCGCCGATACTGGTATTTGCACAATACGACCATTGGTTTGATTTCTAAAGGTGATCTTTTGATTCATGATCGCATCTAAATTGTTGCGATAATGCTCATCTAATCTAATATTCACCTCATACTCATCATCAGCTATTTTATAGCGCGAGATTTCTTTACCATAAAGTGCTGTTCTGATGGTAGCCGCTACTTGCATAGTGCTTAAGTTTAATCGACGAGCTTTTTCACGATCAACATCAATCATTAATTCAGGCTTTCCTAAATCAACATCTAGTTTCAGGTTGTCAATGCCTAAAATGTTTTTTGAGTTGATGTACTGCTTGAGTTTTTGCGCCTGGGTTAAGAGCAATAAGTAATCATCACCAGATAATTCCATGTTGATAGGTGGAGGCATGGGCGGGCCAGCCTGATCTTTAGCAATAGATACCGACACTCCAGGAAATTTTCCTACCACCGATCGAATCTCTTCTAATACTTCTTGTGTGCTTACTCCTCTACGGTCTTTAAACTCAACAAAAGAAACTTGAATTCTTGCTTTATTAGGCGTCTCTCCCATCGAAGGGCCCGCTGCGGGGTCAGAAGTACCTTCGCCAACTTGTGCAATAAAACTCTTGACCAAAAAATTGTGTTTCATAGAGTCTTCTTCTACTTCATATTTGGTTAAAAGGGCCGCTACTTCTTTTTCAATTTGCTTGGTCACTACATCAACATTATTGATGTCAGCTCCTACTGGTCTTTCAATAAACACATTTACATACTTGGGCATATTTACTGGAAAGAACTCTACTTTAGGTGTAAACAAACCGATTAGTAAAAACGATAAAAACAACAATCCAAACATTCCTAAAAACACGCGTTTTGGTGTTTTACCAGCTAAAATACGGGTTAAAAACCCTTGATACCAAGCTTCTAAAGCAGGCAGATGTTTGTTTTTCACGGTTTCAGACCAAGGCAAAAAGAATCTAAAATACAAGGCCATAAATCCAAAATAAGAAAAGGCCAATAAGACAATTACGCGCAATGGAGTGATCGCTTCAAAA
This sequence comes from Flavobacteriales bacterium, assembly GCA_020631045.1. GTDB lineage: Bacteria > Bacteroidota > Bacteroidia > Flavobacteriales_G > JALEGO01 > JAHDHZ01. The sequence continues at coordinate 50,761 of JAHDHZ010000008.1, forward strand.
GTTTCAGATCCACCCAAAAGACCTAACAAAACCAACACAATAAGTGCTGCCAAACTGATCAGAAAACGTCTAGTAAACTTCTTTATTTTTTGATCTACCTCAGTGATAGGATCAATGTTCATATACGAGGTCAACGCCGGATTAATCACCAAAGCCACAAACAAAGAAGAACCCAGAACAATGATCAAAGTAATGGGTAGATACCCCATAAACTCCCCCATCATGCCGGGCCAGAAAATCATGGGTAAAAAGGCTGCTAGTGTTGTCGCAGTTGAGGCAATAATTGGCCAAGCAATCTCACCCACTCCATACAAAGCAGCGTCTTTTTTCTTGTAACCTTCTTTCATCAAACGGTGTACGTTTTCAACCACTACAATTCCATTGTCAACCAACATTCCTAAACCAAGTACCAATGAAAAGAGTACAATCATGTTGATGGTTACTCCCATAAAAGCCAAGATCATAAAACTCATCAGCATCGATAGCGGAATGGCAATACCCACAAAAATGGCATCTTTCAGCCCTAAGAAAAACATCAACACCAAGACTACCAACAACACCCCAAAAATAATGCTGTTCAATAGGTTGTCAACCTGATTTTTGGTGTCTTCACTCATATCATTAGTGATGGTAACCTGCAAGTTTTCAGGAAATTCATTTTGCTTGGCCTCTTCTACTGTTGCTAATATTTTTTCGGTGGCAGCCAATAAATTTTCACCCGCCTTTTTCACTACATCTAACATCAATACAGGTTTGTGAAACTCGCGAGCAAAAGAAGTTGCCTCTTTAAAACCAAAACGCACAGTGGCAATGTCTTTTAAATACACCACTTTTTGCGCCTCTCGTTTTACAATGATGTTTTCAACGTCTTTCAAATTTTTGAAATCTCCGACCACACGTAACGAGCGCTTAAATCCATCCATTAGCAATTCTCCGCCCGCCATGGTCATGTTTTCCATCGCGATAGATTGCTCAATGTCATTGAATGAGATTTTCAAAGCCTCCATTTTTAGACGGTCGACCTTGATTTCAAGCTCTTTGTCTTGCACCCCACGAATCTCGACTTTTGAAATCTCAGAAATGTTCTCCAATTTATCTTCTAAATACTCGGCATAGACCTTTAGTTGTTGGGTCGAGAAATCACCTGATAGGTTCACGTTTAAAATCGGAAACTCAGAGAAATTCATCTCAAAAATATTGGGCTCCATCGGCAAATCAGTCGGAAATCCTGGTGCTGCTTTGGCTTTGTCAACTGCATCTTTTACCCTTTGCAAAGCCACTTGAGGAGAAATCTTTGAGTCAAACTCAGCTAAAATTACCGAATACCCTTGCATCGATGTCGAGGTGAGTTTATCAACATCGTTCACTGTTTTAATTTCTTTTTCAATGGGCTTTGTGATGAGTTTTTCCATATCCATCGGTGCATTACCAGGATAGGGCACTCCCACATAAATCTGAGGCATTACAATATCAGGAAAAGCCGCTTTTGGCATGGTGTTGTATGAGACTAAGCCAAACAATACAATCATAAAGGTGATGAACAAGACCGTACTTCTGTTGTTTACAGAAAAGGTTGATAGGGCAAATGTTTTGAGTTTATTTTCCATAACAGAAATATCTGTGTGTTATTTTATTGTGCTGCAATTTGAGCTTCTACAATGTTGATTTTTTCATTATCAGCAATAAGTCTACTGCCTTGTAAAATCAATTCATCAGATGAATTTAATCCAGCAATTACCAATTGATTACCATTTGATGTTTGACCAATTTCTATGGTACGCTTCTCAGCTCTTAAAATGCCAGATTCAGAAGCCTTGGTCACATAAACAAAACTATTGCCTTCAGCATCTTGCTGAATCACACTGCTGGGTATAACAATAGCTGAGTCTAAAGCAAAATCGTTGATCCAAACATAACCCAGTAGATTGGGGCGCAGCTTTCCACCCAAATTATCACGCAAATCAACTTCTACTAAAAAGGTTCTATTATTAGGGTCAATAAAGCTACCGACTCTTGAAATGCTAGAGGTTTTCTTCAAATCAAGTGAAGGAAACTCTATCTGTACTTTTTGCCCTTTTTGAACACTTTTTAAGTGATTCTCAGAAAGCTCTGCTTTGATGTATGCACCATTCAAACTCACCATTCGAATCAGCGGAAAACCAGGTGAGGCCAATTGCCCAAGCTTTACATTTACCTGATCAACTACTCCTGAGAAAGGCGCTCTGATGTATGACTTTGAGGCTTGAGAATCAAGGGTTTTAATCTTAAGCTCTAAGCTCTCTACATTGTTTTTCGCTGTAATGTATTCAATTTCTGAACCTATGTTTTGCTTCCAAAGTTTTTCTTGTCTTGAAAACACGTCTTTGGCCAATGAAAGGGCATTTTCAAGCTCCTTTTTATTTTGTGCGATGATTTCCCCATCTATCACTGCCAACACAGTGCCTTTTACTACGCGATCACCAGTTTTTACTTTTACTGAAGTAATTCTTCCAGGAGTTTCAGCTGAAAGCGAAGCATTGCCATTGGTCTCAACTACCCCTTGGGCCATAAAAAAATGTTCAAAGCGTTTAGCCTTGATTTTTTGAGTCGTTACGTTTTTCACTTGAGCCCCCAACGAAGGATCTAAAGCAATAATTTGATCTTCAGTCTGGGCCAGTAAACTCGCTGTTTCTTTATAAGCGGCCTTCAATGAATCTCTTTTTTCAATCAGGGTTTGCAAATCAGACTCTGGAGTTGAAGAGCAAGCTGCAATCGTAAGGGCAATAGAGGTGTAAATAAATGTGCGCATGTGATTAAGGGTTAAATTTTGATAGTTCTACTTTGGTGTTTGCCAAGTTCATAAGCGAAGCAATGTAATTGCCTTGCGCGCCCATAACTTGATTTTGAGCAGTGGTCAATTCTAAAGAAGAGATCATGCCTTCTTTAAATTTAACGGTATTGATTTGTTCAATTTCTTTGGCTAGCTCTAGGCCTTTTTTAGCATTTTGCAATTCTAAAAGCGCAGCAGTGTAATTGGTTTTAGCACTTGAAAATTCTAGCGCTAATCGATCTTTTGTAAAGGCTTTCATTTCGTTTGCCCTTGTAATTTCTACATCAGACTTTTTCATAGCAGAGATTAAGCTGCCGCCAGAAAAAATAGGCACTTGCAGTTGCAAGCCCCAAAGTGTGGTAGGATACCAACTCACACCACTGTATCCAAAATCATTTGAAAAAGCGTTTTGAGAGTGGTTGAAAAATCCATATAATTTCGGAAAAGAATTTGCCCGATCTACCTTTTTCTGCAAACCCAATAAAGTAGTTCTGTACTCATCAATTTGATAATCTACATGATCGGTGGCATCAAAACTATTGCCCGGGATTTTTGCTTGCTCTACTTTTGATATGTTATCGGTGAGTTCTATGGCGCTTTCTTGCTCATAGCCCATTTGAAATTTCAAAGCTGCCAGACTTAATTTTTCTTGATTTTTTGCCACTTCTAAACGGTTCTTTACTTGCAAAAGACTCAAAGCCAATTGATCTAAGGCTTGTTTTTCGATAAATCCCTGTTCAAACAAGGCTTTGGTTTGCTTATGGGTGTTTTCAAGCACCTCTACACTTTGAGTGAGCGTAGTAATGTTTTCTTTAGAAATCAACGCCAAGTAATACGCCTTCTCAACATTTCTCAACAATTCTTCATTGGTTTGCTGTGTTTGCAAAAGGGTCATTTCTGTATAGGCTTTTGCAGCTTTCAGACCATAAAAATAAACTCCATCAAATAAGAGTTGATTCGCCGTAATTTGAGCCGAAGTGTTATACTTGGTTCCAAACTGTAGTTCTGTAAATTCTGGTTGGGTGGATGGATCAGGAAAATTAATCGGAATACCACTTTGCTGAGAGCTGGCCAATAAATAATCTGTAATGTAATCAGGAAATCCAAAAGCACCTGCTGGAGCCACCGAGGTGGGGATATCAATAAAATTTTGAAAATTAGCACTGCCATTAATTGATGGCAAGCCCATTGCTCTGGTTTCAGCTACCGTAAGCTCTGCCAATCGCTCTTCATGTTTGGCATTTTTAGCTAAAAAGTGGTGCTCTAAAGCATACGTTTTAGCTTGTTCTAAAGAAAAGCTTTGAGCTGTTGCCTGGGCGCAAAAAACACTAATCAATAGTAGTAATAATATTCTCATATCAAATTCAGTTTATCTTTTTTTACAATCTCTTTTAAATAACTAATGCCTTCTTTGGTAGCAATTCCTCGAATGTGGTACCGCATGAGTTCTGTAAAAACCTCTTCAAATTTATACCTAGACGGATCAAACACATCAGGATCAAATACCATATCTACTTTTTCAATGTGCAATCGAGCAATCACCTCACTGTTGATGTTTTTACGATACAAGCCTTGCTTAATGCCTTTCTTTAGATTCTTTTTCACACAATCAAAATGAAAGGTCGATTTCATATGATTTACCACCTCAAAGGCTTCTGTGTAATACTTCTGCAAATCATAGTGGATGGATGGATGCATTTCTCTGAGCAATGCTGAAAAATGCTTGGTCATCTCAACCAACTCATCAATGGCATTTTCATGTTCTGAGGCAATCTTATTGACCAATGCCTTTTCAATGTCTGAAAAGAAAAGCATGGTTTTTTTAACCAAATCAGCTTTATCTGAACAATATTTATAAAGGGTTTTTTTAGAAATGGTTAAATGCCGCGAAATATCATCCATCGTTTGACTTTTAATGCCGTATCGCATAAAAAGCATATGGGTTTTCTGATAGAGTTCTTGCGGATCCAAACTATTGGTTTTACACAAAGGTAAACAACGGAAACGATTTTTACAAAAAATGTTTCTTATAAATTTTAAAAGAGTAGTTAACCTGGACAAATCAAGGATGTTTTCTAGTGCTTTTTTGTCGCTGAACTAGAAAACATCCTTGATTTACCCGAGGTTATTTAAAGAGTCGAAACACATCTTTAAACCCAATATTCTTGCCTTGCATCAAAATAGTGCCCCGATAGATTTTAGCGCCTATAAAAATGGTCAATACAAAACCAAAGATCAACAAACCCATTGAAAGAGCCACTTGCCAATACGGAATACCAACACCACTACCCATTCCAATAGCTGCTAAAATCATCATGATAATGGGTGAGGTAAGCGGAAAAATAGAGGTGAAAAAAGCCAAAGAACTATCAGGGTTATTGATAATTGATTGCGATAAATACAGTGCTAAGGTTAAGGGCAGAGTCAAAGGCAAAATAAATTGCTGGGTATCAGATTCATTGTCAATCATGGCTCCTACAGCTGCAAAAAGCGCACTGTACAATAAATATCCACCCAAAAAATAAAACAAAAACAACGGAATCATCACTGAGAAATTAATACGGCTTAAAATGTGATTTGCTTGATCGGTATTGAAAGAAGCTGCGCTTTGTTTAGCAACCTCTGCGGTCATTTGCAACTCTGCTAGATTGGCACTGTTGTAAAAACTGTCAAAAAAGAAATACTGAGCAGCAATAAATAATATTAATGTCAATACTGCCCACAATACAAACTGTGTTAAGCCCACCAAGGCCACTCCGATTACTTTTCCCATCATCAACTCAAAGGGCTTTACTGTCGAGATAATGACCTCGACAATGCGGTTCACCTTCTCTTCAATAACACCGCGCATGACCATGGTAGCATACATGAAAATCATCATATAAATAGCAATAGCAAAAAACCAGCCTACATAGGCTTTTTCACGATCAATCTTTGTGTCTTTACCTTCTTGTATCTTATAAGGCGAGAGTTTAAATTCAGTATTGATTTTCGTGTAAAGCTTGGGTGATATTTTATAAGCCAGTAATTTTTGCCCCTCTATAATGTTCTCAATTTGTTTTTCAATACGTCTTTGGGTAATGGCATTAGGCATGTCATTTACATAGAATTTTGCGGTATTTGAAGCCAAAATGTTTTTGGGTAAATACATTACAGCGGTGACTCCTTCAACCTCTTCTTTTAAGAGTTTTTTTGCTTTTTCTAAGCTGATGTCTTGATAGATATAATTGAGCTTAGTCTCGTTTTTGATGTGCTGAAAAGCAGGGTAATTATCATCAACAACAATGATGTTTTGGGTCTTATTCTCATTTAAACTTGCCCAAACCGATATGGCAAGTATTGATGCAATTAAGATCGGAAAAAGCAAGGTCATGATAATAAAACTGAGTTTTTTAACCCGCACCAAATACTCGCGTTCTATGATCAGCTTTATTCTTCTAAGCATCTTGAGTGGGCTTTATGGTTCTTAGAAAAATATCTTGCATTGAGGGTAGTATTTCTTTGAAGGCAATTACCTCTACCTTGTCAATCACTGATTTGATCAATTCATTCATCGATAAGTGATTGGTGAACTTTACAATTGCTTTAGTGCTATCTTCTTGTTGTTTGAAGGATACTATTTTAGCACCCGTCCATAAAGCGTTTGAAAAAGCACTTACCTCACCCTTAAACTCTATGCTAAAATGATCAGCACTGTGTTTCTTTTTTACTGTTGACACCTTTCCTGATAAAACTATTTCTCCTTTGTTGATCAGCGCTATTTTATCACACAACTCTTCAACCGAGGCCATGTTATGGGTCGAGAGCACAATGCTTTTGCCTTGTTTTTTTAAAGCTAAAATTTCGCGTTTAATAATTTCAGCATTCACGGGATCAAACCCAGAAAAAGGCTCATCTAAGATGATCAACTCTGGGTCATGAATCAAACATGAGATAAACTGCACTTTTTGCTGCATGCCTTTTGAAAGGCTTTCTATGGGCTTGTAGTTCCAACCAGTGATCTCTAGTTTTTCAAACCACTTGTTCATGTTCTGAATCGCATCAAAGCGGCTCAGCCCACGAAGTTTTGCTAAATAGACCAATTGGTCTTGTACCGTCATTTTTTTATATAACCCACGCTCTTCAGGTAAGTATCCAATGTCTCTAAGGGCATCTTGACTCAAGGCACTACCCATCAGATACACCTCTCCTTGATCATAGGTAATGATGTTGTTGATGATTCTAATCAATGTTGATTTTCCTGCCCCATTTGGGCCTAAAAGACCTAGTATTTGACCAGAATATAAACTTAAATCTACTGAATGTAAGGCTTTGGTTTGGTTGTATGATTTACTTAGGTCTTTGACCTTTAAAACCTCTGACATTTATCTTGAAGAGTTGGGTAATACAAGCACTTTGCCAGTATGTTTTTTACGACCAGCAAAAGACTCTGAAAACTTGATTGTCCATAAGTAAATACCCTCTTGAACTTTAAGACCTAATTCAGGATCAGTACCATCCCACTTATCTTCTGTATTATTTGTCAAAAACATAACATTCCCCCAACGATCTCTTACTGTAAGCTCATAGTCTTTTTCAGTATAGCTCATCACAGGATAAAACAATTCATTGTCTTGATTGCCATCAGGAGTAAAGGTATTGGGTACATATAGATATTCATGGCCTTGCACAAAAATATCTTTGCAAATCACCTTTTCACAAGATCCCTTTCTAAACTTTAAACAAACCTCGTACGTGTGTTCTGCAGTATCAGGAAATTCAAATACAGGATCAATCAACCTAGAAGAGTCTAAAGCATCAAAATACCAGGTTAACTCACTGGCTGTTTCAGAAGTATTTTCAAACCACACGGTAGGTTCTAAGGTTGAAGGATCACTCGGTGTATATTCAAAAGAAACCTGCAAGCTTGTATCTCCCATCTGAATAGAGATTAAGCTATCTTGTGTACATCCATCATCACCAATGGCACTTACTAAATACTGCCCTTCAGGCAGTTGTAAAAAAGTATTGCTTACTTGTGCTGCAGAACCATCAATACTGTACTGATAAGTATTGGCTGCACCTGAGGCATTTACAATAAGATTACCCAAATTAAAACAGTTGACATCATTGGTTGTAATGCCCATTAAAATAGGACAACAATCTGAAGAAGCATTGATGAAAAAAGTTTCAACCTCAGAGCAACCATTTACATCTGTAATGGTCACCGTATAGTTTCCTGGAGTTATTTGATCAGCAAAAGAATCTTGAACATTCAAAAGAGTAGCGTCCCAATTTAATGTAAATGGAGCAGCACCAGAACCAATTTTAATCAATGCTGAGCCATCTTGAGCATTGATGCAAGACTCGTGAGTCAAATCAATATTGGCAGCAATATCAGGTGAATTAAAGACATTTAAACTTGTGTCAGCCTTACATGTTGGATCTAAATCATCGTATACAGTTACAGCATAACTTCCTGCTATAACCCCAGTTAAATCATCGGTAGTAGAACCGTCTGACCAACTGTACTGATAATTGCCAGATGCTCCACCTACCATAGTTGTAAGATCAGCTGTTTGGCCAGTGCATATAATATCTGGAGCAGAAACCTGTAAGGTAATATCACAACAAGGTCCAGGAGAAGAAACCATAAAAGGCAAGATCAATTCACAACCTATAGCATCTGTAACTGTAACTGTATAATTTCCTGAAGTTAGATTGGTTGCATGACTATCAACATAATTTGTAATGTTGGCGCTCCAATCAAATTGATAAGGCAAAGCACCATCATTAATTTGAGCAATTGCCTGACCATTGCCTATACCTGTACATGTTTCATCTAAAACTTGAACGTTACCAGTAGGAAAACCTGAATCAAAAACCTGAATAGTTGTATCACCCTCACAACCAGTAATGTTGTCTTGAACAGAAATTTGATAAGTACCCGCCATGATGTTTAATGAATCCTGTGGGCCTAATCCTGAATTATCCCAAATATAATTCAAATTGTTACTACCTCCAGTAACCGTAAGATCTACCGACCCGTTTGCTTGACCACAAGTAGAATTGGTGATTGCAGCATCAAAAGAAACCCAATTTTCAGTAGTAATAGTAAAAGGTACTTCTGTTGAACAATTGGCTATATCAGTCACTGTTGCAGTGTAGGTTCCTGGAGCAATATTTGAAGCATTTGTGCCAGCTGATGTACCAATGTTTGGAGTAGTTGGCCAAGTATATGTAATAGGAGTTTGACTTGAAAAAACCAATAAAGTAACCTTTCCGTTGTTATCCCCTGGGCATTCTTCATTGGTAATGGTTGGATTAACCATCGGAGCTGCAAAACTCGCAACAACAACACTAGTATCTAACGTACAGTTTGTATTTAGGTCTGTCACCAACAATTGGTAATTTCCACCATCAACATCAACCAAATCTTCAGATGTTTGACCGTTACTCCAAGCATATGTATAATTTCCAGAACCTCCAATTACTGTCTGAGCTACTGCTCCATTTGAAGTATCACAAGTGCTTTCATTGACAACAAATGAAGTTGACAATTCGGGTCCAGGAGCAATGGTATAATTTAAAGTATCTGAACATCCACTAGCGTCTACTACAGCCAGTTGGTAGTTTCCTGGAGCAATGTTATTTTGATAATCAGAAGTATTGGTATTATTTACAGAAATCCAACTGAAAGAAAGGGGAGCCGATCCACCCGAAACAAAAGCCTGAGCGGTACCATTGTTTGATCCAGAACACGTTTCTGAAGAAACCTGAATATTGTCAATTGAAGGACTAGAACCTGAAGCGCCTTGCAAAATAAATAAGGTGTCTTTGCTGCATCCAAAAGTGTTGTCAGTTACCGTTAAACCATACTGCCCGTTAGCAATGTTGTTATTGGTATTAGAAGTTGCACCATTCGACCAAGCATAAGAATAATTGCCGCTACCGCCTTGAATATTCACTGAAATATCGTTGCTTACTCCTCCACAAGCACCTGCAAAATTAATGGTGGGAGAAAATGTAAAGGGGCAACACGCAGGACCATTTGCTACATCAACAGTAATGTCATCTGTAGCTGTTGTACATTGGTTTGAATCTTGTGCAGTGATTGTATATGTTGTTTGGCTTGAAGGACAAACAGTAGGGTTTAAAGTATTTTCATTAACCATATCTGTATTGGGAGACCAAGAAAACATTGCTGGAAACTCTTGATCTTCATCTTTCACTGTGATGCATCCGCTCAAAAAGGTTCCGCCAATAAAGTCACTTTCATTGCGCACTCTAATAATCCACTCTCCTTGCAAATCACAACCTAAAAATGCATTTTCTAAAGACTGGCCAAATGCTGGAGAAAACGTACCAGAATAAGGCGCATTACCTGTCGCTAATAAATTTCCAGAAGGTCCAAAACAGGTATTGGTAAAATCTGAACCACTAGCACCATTTTGAGGAACCAAAATAAGCTCTGTACCACCAGGGCAGACCAATGAAACTTGAAGATTCCCTAGATCTCCAAAGAAAAAATTACCATCATAATCTATGTTAAAACACACACTTTGAATACTTGAGGCATTCACTGTAGTGCCGTTTAATCCATCAACTGTGATCGGAAAGTCAAGAATTGATGCACTTAAAAATCCACCCGGCAAAATATCTACCTCTGTGTTGTCACAAATTTCTCGAACTCCACCAGGAATTGAAACCAAAGCTGCCTCACCAGGAAGATCAATACAAGTTCCGGGACAAATGGTTGTATCGTTTCCGGCGTTCACGTTTAACAGTGGCGCTGAGACCTGCACATCAATTTGTGCAGTACAAGTATCGTCTATTCCGTTGGTATAAATCACATCATAAGTAGTGTTTACTAGAGGCATTACCGGGGTTGGATTTACCCCTTCGTTACTGCCATCATGCAACCACTCATAATAATATGAAACATCATTTAAAGTAATTAAAACAT
>JAHDHZ010000051.1 GCA_020631045.1 Flavobacteriales bacterium
GCTTCTTTCTTAGCAGCCTCTTCTTTTTTAGCATCTTCTAAACGTTTTTTGTAAGCTTGCATCAAATCAGCAAGTTGTTCTTGTACTCTAGATGTATATTCAATATCGTGGGTAAAGCCTTCTTCAGGATTTTCTCTATCAAAATGTACCTTTCCAATAGGTTTATTTAGAACAGAAAAATCGACACCTTCAACGAATTTGAATAAAGAAACTACAGCCGGAAAATCATATTCATATTCTTGTTCTTCTGGTGGAACAAATCGCGTATCAAAAGCAATTTTTTTAGATACATAACCTTCTTTGGTAAATTCAAGTTCATACTGAGCGTTGTAATCTAACTCTACTTCATATTTTCCTGAAGCACTTTGAACGCGATCAACAGTAGAACCATTTTTTATGACTCTAATCTCGACCCCAGAAAGACGTTTTTTACCTTCTTTTACATCACCTTCAATAATAAGCATGCCTTGTGAGTGTAAACACGTAAGGCTTATCAACATTAGTAGATATGTAAGAAAAGTTTTTTTAAACACCGCTTTTAAATGTACTATTTTAATTCAGAATATAGGGCAACACGCTAAGTTTTTGTAGGTTTGTACGCATGCAAGACTTTGTTGTTTCAGCTCGTAAGTATAGACCTTCAGATTTTTCTTCTGTCGTAGGGCAACAGTCTGTAACACAAACTCTAAAAAATGCCATTACCAACAATCAGTTGGCTCAAGCTTTTTTATTTTGTGGTCCAAGGGGAGTAGGTAAGACTACCTGTTCAAGAATTTTAGCAAAGACGATTAATTGTCAAAATTTAACTGATCAAACTGAGGCATGTGATGCTTGTGAGTCTTGTGTTTCTTTTAATGAAGGTAAGTCTTTAAATATTTATGAGTTAGATGCAGCCTCAAATAATTCTGTAGATGACATTCGTTCATTGATTGAACAAGTACAGTACCCTCCACAGTACGGTAAATACAAAGTTTATATTATTGACGAGGTACATATGTTGTCTACTGCGGCATTCAATGCTTTTTTAAAGACACTTGAAGAACCTCCTAAGTATGCCATTTTTATTCTGGCTACAACAGAAAAGCATAAAATTTTGCCAACCATTTTATCGCGTTGTCAAATTTTTGATTTTAAAAGAATTCAAATTAAAGACATTTCAGAGCATTTGCATCAAATTGCTGAAAAAGAGCAAGTACATACAGAGCCTGAAGCACTAAATATTATTGCTCAAAAAGCTGATGGAGCATTAAGAGATGCGCTTTCTTTGTTTGATCAACTGAGTGTTTTTACTTCTAAAAATTTGACATATGAGTTGGTAATTAAGCATTTAAATGTATTAGATTACCAGTATTATTTTGATTTTTGTAATGCTTTTTTAAAAGCAGATATACCTTTTACATTAAATCTATTCAATCAAGTATTAGAAAAAGGGTTTGATATACACCATTTTGTTCAAGGATTGGCTCAGCACTACAGAGATTTAATCGTGGCTTTTGATCAGGCTTCTGTTGAATTACTTGAAGTAGGAGAGCAATTCAAAGTTCAATACACTGATCAATCAAAAAGCTTTGAGAAAGAACATCTCTTACAGGCAATTGATTTGGTAGCTCAAGCGCAACTAGATATGCGTCTATCAAATCATAAAAGATTACAAGTAGAGCTCTTGTTGATGAAACTCTGTTCAATTCGATCAGACGAAAAAAAAAAATCTAATCGCCTAAGTATTCTTGCTCCTAGTGAGATTGTCCAAGAAAAAACAGAAAGCCCAAAGCTCGCTGAGACTCAACATACAGACGAGCCTGTTACTACTGCCAATGATCAGAAAAATACTTCTGAACAAACAAGTCATTCAGTTCTTCAGCCCCCCCCCCTTGTAGCTGAGAGTGTTCAAGAAAAAGAAACGCAAGATCAATCAAATGAGTCAGATCAATTCTCAAAAAATGATACCAATCAACTAGATACGCCAAAAGAAGCCCTTAAAGAATCAAAGACAACTTTAAAGAGCACAACAATTTCTATTCAAGACTTTTTAAATAAAAAAGAGCAGCAAGAAGAAAAAGAGGCTCAACTTGTAAAAGATCAGAGAACAAAATCTTTTTCTAAGCAAGAATTCATCAAAGCGTGGTCGGCTTATAAAGCAAAGATTCAACACACGCCCAAGAAAAGCTTTTATGCCATCCTAAGTCAAGATCCAAATTTTATTTCTGACACTCAAATCGAAATTTATTTAGATAATTCAGCACTGCAAGGTGAATTTGATACCGAAAAACAAGATCTAGTTCAATTTTTAAGAGACGAGCTTTCAAATGATTTAATTCAAATAGAAGCAAGGGTTAAAAAAGTAGATAAAAAACAAAAATTATTTACTTCTAAAGAGCGTTTTGAAAAATTAGCTCAGATCAATCCAAACGTTCAAAAGTTAAAAGATGTTTTTGAAATTGAAATTGAAATATAATGCTTTTGGCATTTTTCTTTTTTTGAACACTGCCTGTACTCATCCACCCAAAAAAAATTCACAAGAAAATTTAAACAAATCTAGAATTGTTTTGGCTTCTAATTCGTTATTAGCGTTTGTAGATGCTTTAGAGAGTTGGGATTGTATAGTGGGTTTGAGTGAGTTAAATTACATTGAAAACAAAGATTACAAACAAAAGATCCAAGCATACAATATTGAGAATATCGGCAGTTTCAATCATTATGACATAGAGCATATCGTTTCATTGAATCCTGATCTAGTAGTCTTGAATAAGCATCAACAGAAACTCAAAAGTAAGCTAGCTTCTCTGTCGATTAATACGGTTGAATTTGCCGAGTATTTAGAGCAAGATCCAATCAGTCAATTAAAGTATATCATAGAGTTTTCAAAACTTGTCAATAAAGAGAAACAAGCTCAACTTATCTTTGACTCAATCAGTGATTTGTATGCCCAACAGCAAGTCATTTGTCAAGATAGTCTTTCGATCTTGCATTTAAATTTTTTATCAAATACTTGGATTGCCTCAACAGATAAAAGTGTTTTAGGTACTTATTTTAAGCAGGCTTGTTTTTCTAATAAAGTGAAGTCACAGCCGTCTACAAAAAGATTGAGTCTTGAACAAGTTATAGAGTTATCAGATCATACAGATTATCTCTCTGTAATGGTACATGACCCAATTAAAGACATCAGAAAAGTTCTTTTGAATCAAACCCAGAAATTCAAATATTTAAAACCTTTTAATCAGCAAAAAATCATCTATATCAATACCTATTATGATGATTTTTTTGGCCGTTCAATTTTAGAGCCACACCTTGTTTTAAAAGACTTAAAATCTATTTACAATAAAGAAGATCGACAGAGAAAATACATACATGTCACTGATTTATAAATCAAAATATATAGGCATTTTAACACTGCTTTTTCTGAGCAGTGTACTATTGTTGTTTATGTGTTTAGCGTTTGGATCTACATCTAACTCATTATTAGATCAAAATGCTCACAAGATTATCTATCAAATCAGATTACCCATGGTGCTCACCGCAATTTTATGTGGTGGTGCCTTAAGTGTTGCAGGACTTATTTTGCAATCTCTGTTTAGAAATTTATTGGCAGGCCCCTCTTTGTTAGGAGTAAGCACAGGAGCTATGCTCGGTGCAAGCATTTACTACATCTACTTTAATTTTTTGCCTCACTATATGCTCAGTGTATTTGCTTTTGTTTTTAGTTTGTTGGTTTTGTTGGTTTTATTGTACTTTTCTTTCAGGGTAAACAATCAAATTTTACTGATTTTTGGAGTGTTGTTAAGCTTTATAGGTTCAGCGTTGATTGATCTATTGAAATTCTTAGCCTCTGGCGCTTCTTTACAAAACATTACCTACTGGTTTTTGGCTGATTTCTCAGCTACTACAAATACAGAAGTTATTTATCTTTTGATTTTCATTTGTCTAGCAATGGTTTTACTCTTACCCATTTTAAGGGCTTTAGATTTTTATGATTTAGGAGATGCTATTTTTGAATCTCATTATTCATACAAACAGCTTAAAAAAACAAAAATTCTGTCGCTTTTATCAAGTGGATTACTGGTTTCTGTGAGTACTGCTTATTGTGGTCCTGTAGCTTTTATCGGATTGGTAGTTCCACAAATTGTTCGTCTATCGAATCGCAGTTTTTCATACGCCCAAGTATTGCCCATCACTTTTTTGTTGGGCAGTATTCTTGCACAGTTGTGTTTATTGGTGCAACAAAATCTCAGTCAAACAACGCTTCTACCTTTAAATACAATAACCTCTTTGTTTGGATTGCCTATTATTTTGTATGTCTTGCTTAAAAAAGACCATTTATGATTCACCTACAAGATGTACATATCGCCGAGAAAGGGTTTTATTTAGGACCAATAAATTATGCGGGCATCTCTATAAAAAATAAAACAGGATGTTTAATTGCTCTAACTGGGCAGAATGGAACAGGTAAAAGTACTTTGCTAAAAACAATTGCATTAGACAAACCCCTGACAAAAGGAAGGGTGCGTTTTTCAAAACATACAACAAAGGCTTATTTGCCAAGTAGCCCAAAGGTTTTTTCAAAAAAGAATGTTAGTTATTTGCTTAGTTTGAATGCTAAAGATCAAAAGACTGGTGAAATCGCTGAAAAATTCAACATTACTCATTTGTTAGACAGACCTTTTAATGTATTGAGCGATGGAGAGCAAAAAATTGTACTAATTGCTATGCAAATGCAAAGAGAGGCCTCTTATTTTTTCTTTGATGAGCCCCTAGCGCACTTAGACATGCAAAAAAAAGAATTTGTACTTTCTATTTTTAAAGAGCATGCAGAGAAAAACAATGCTTGTTTTCTTATTTCAATACATGACCGTTATTTGCTTGATGCATATTTTGATGATCAAGTCAACCTTGATGATGTATTAAAAAATTAAAAGTGTACCTTTAAATCATGACTCGTCTTGCCTCTACACTCTTATCTGTGGTGCTTATTTGCTTTATTTTAATGTATTTAAAGCCTGTGTTGGTGCCATTTGTTTTTGCTTTGATGATCTATTTCTTAACCAATGAGATTAAATATTACTTGAGTAGGTTAAGCATTGTAAGGGCTACTTTTCCTGGGTGGATTGCCAATCTAATTTCATTCTTAGTGATTTACGGATTTATCACTTTATTGGTTGTTTTTGTCAGTAATGACTTAGAGCAACTCTCTTCTAAAATTCCTGTGTATGAGCAGAATATTAGCAAAGTACTTGCTAGTTTAAACCAATATTTCGGCATAGATCTTTTTGCTTACGGATTAGATTATTTTAAAAATTTAGATTTATCTGGTCTGGTACAAGGCTTGCTCTCGTTTGTAACCTCGTTAATGGGCAATGTGTTTTTAATCATACTTTATGTACTCTTTATTTTAGCTGAAAACAGTGTGACCAAACAAAAAATAGATAAGATGTTTAATGCTAGCGCTCAAAAAGAAAGGGTGTTAAGTATATTAACAAAAATCAATCGCTCAATTTCTAGGTACATCACCTTAAAAACATTTGTAAGCATCATTACAGGTTTGCTTAGTTATGTGGTGTTGTTGATTTTAAATGTTGATTTTGCAGCACTGTGGGCTGTGGGGATTTTTGTTTTGAATTACATTCCTACCGTAGGGTCAATTGTTGCAACACTCTTTCCGGCTTTTATGGCCTTGATTCAGTTTTCTGATTTCTCACCATTTTTGTGGGTATTGTTTTTGATTGGGTCAATTCAACTTTTAGTAGGCAACCTTATTGAGCCAAGAGTGATGGGCAATAATTTAAACATAAGCCCTCTTGTAGTATTGCTTTCTTTAGCTTTCGGTGGATTGATCTGGGGCATAGAAGGCATGATTCTTTGCGTACCCATTGCCGTAATTGTAATCATTATTTTAGCACACTTCGAGTCGACCAAAAAGATTGCCATTCTCTTATCTGAGAAGGGTGAAGTTTAAAATTAAGGTATAACTCTGAAGTTAAAAGTTTAAGGTGAAAACTCAAATGCTCCTAAGTCGGGTAGGGCATCTCTGCTGTTTTGATCAAAGTCAAGCATCACTGTTGTACTTAGTCCTTGATCAATAGCAACAGAATTTTCAATCAAGCGATAGTCTTTGTTTTCAAGATCAATAAAAAAAGGATTTTGACTCACCCCATCAACAATAACATTAGAAGGGTTTAAGATACAATTTGAGAAATTGTACTCTGTTGTATTCAGCTCTGTTGTTAAGGCACAATGTTTAAACTCATAATTAAATTGAGCTCCATCATCTTCATCTATGCTCAGCTCTTCTAACTGATTTCCATAAATAATACAGTTTATAAAATTTGCCGCAAGTAAGTCTCTAGAAATGATTTGATCATTACTAGTTTCGTAATAATTGTTGATGACAATTGACGGAGTACTACGCGAAGAGAAAGACCAGTTATTGGCAAAGGTGCAGTGTGTAAAATTGTAGTCTCCTCCCAGAGTTAAAGCTGTAAGATACTGCCCACAGTTGGTAACGATGCAGTTCTCAGCATTGATTTTACTGCCCTGACCAAGAATTCCTAAAGAGGCATGATTGTGAATATAGCTGTTTTTCAGCGTTAAGGTAGCGTTACTGTTCAAATTTGAATCTACCTGAAGACCTATGCGTCCGTTTTTAATTTCAGCATGTAATATTTCATTGTCAATGCTATTGGCGGTAAGCCAGATACGATCCCATAGACCAGGATCTTCTTTATAAAATTCATCAAGTCTAGTGTGAGTAAACAGAACAGGTTCTTGAGCCGTGCCATTGATCTTAAGACTTGATGGAGTTGTGATTTCAAATGGAGAGCCTACGATAATGCCTGAATTTGAATAACTGTAGACTTGCACGCCAGCATCAATTTCAAGTAAACAGCCAGGCTCTACAATGGCATAACCATAAATGATGTGAGGCTTTGTATTGTTCCAGACATCGTTGCATGTAACACTGTAATAATCAAAACGGATGGTATCGTTGTTTTGGTCTAAAAAAATGCGTTGAGCATTGGGCGTGTGATAGAAGGCATCCCATCCCCAAGCCACTAAATGAAGGTAAGTATTTTGATCTTCTAGCATAAACTCAATAGAATCTGTTACGATCATCGGTGTGTTTGCATTTAGAGGATCAACCGTAACTTCAATGAAGATAAACAAGCTGTCTTTTGCTCTGATCAATAAGTCAGAAACTTCAGGGCCACTTAATCCATCTATGTTAAATCTATAATTAGAAGCACTCAGCGAGGGCAGTTTAATTTTTTGAATGTTCAAATCTTTATTTGTCGTGTTAAAGATTTTAATGCGTTTGGTAATAGATCCTATGGTAGAAAAAACAGTATCAAATACCACTGTATCTTCTGAAAAGATTAGTGCTTGATTTGAACTTGAAATAAGATCTTTTTTGCAAGAGTTAAACAAGCAAAAAGCGCAAAGACAGATCAAATAAATGCAGAAGATATGAGATTTACTGGTCAACAGAATACAAATATAGCCCAAACGATTAATTTAACTCATTTATTGTCTTTGATTAGAAGAAAAAATAATTATATTTGCGGGCTAAAGAGAACAAGTTATGAAAAAAGGAATTCATCCAGAAGATTACAGATTTGTTGTGTTTAAAGACATGTCTAATGATTATGCTTTTTTGTCTAAATCAACTGCTCCATCTAAAGACACCATTAAGTGGGAAGATGGCAATGAATATCCTTTAATTAAGCTTGAAATTTCTCATAAATCACATCCTTTCTATACAGGTAAGATGAAACTGGTAGATACTGCTGGTAGAATTGATAAGTTCAAGAACAAGTACGCAAAATTCAACAAGCCTGCTGCTAAAGCTGCGCCGGTTGCTCAAGAAGCTAAGAATGAGGCTCCAAAAGAAGCACCTAAGGCTGAGAGCAATGAAAATAACGCTGAGCAAGCAAAGGGGTAAATTAAACAAAAAGAAATTTAAAAGGGAATCTGATACAGGTTCCCTTTTTTTATGCAAGATTTTTCGATCATAGAGCAGGAATTGAGTCACTTGAGAAAAGGGGTGCTCAAATTAATGGCTAGAAAGGTTAAAAAAGACCCAACACTTTTAATGTTGATGTTTGATTATTTAAGCGTGGGTAAAATGCCTTTGGTATGGCGTGCAGCAAATGTGCTTAAAATTATTGCAAGAACAGCTTCAAAGTACATCAAGCCCCATTTACCAAAAGTGTATGACGCTCTTGAGAAAAGAAAAGACATTGATGCTTTGAGTGGTATTTTTTTTAAAATCATCACCCATTGTAAAGCTGATCTTTCTGAGCATGCACATGTATTAGATATTGCCATTGAACATATTTTAAAACCCAGTGAAATAGGCTATAATAGAGGCTACGGCTTACAGCTTTTAGAACTTGCCTTGAATCAATTTGAAGAACTGGCAGATGAGTTTCAATTGATTGTCGATCAAATCAAAGAAGATTGTGATAAGGCTTATGTGTTGAATTGTGCGGTGAGATTAGAGAAAAAGATTAAGAAAATAAAGAGCAGAGCACAAGTTTAAGACTGACTCAATGCTTTTTTATAGACATCTATCGCTCGTTGTCTTGCAAACTTATGCTCTACAATAGGTTTGGGGTAGGAAAAAGCGTCTTCAAATTCGGGCACCCATTTTTTAATGTAGGCCAATGATTTGTCAAATTTTTGTTGTTGGAGTGTTGGGTTAAAGACCCTAAAGTAGGGCGCGGCATCACACCCGCAACTGGCAGCCCACTGCCATCCACCATTGTTAGCAGAAAGATCAAAATCAAGCAATTTTTTAGCAAAATAAGCCTCGCCCCATCGCCAATCAATCAATAAATGTTTGGTTAAAAAACTAGCAGTGATCATGCGCACGCGATTGTGCATAAAGCCTGTTTGATTGAGCTCTCTCATGCCAGCATCAACAATAGGGTAGCCTGTTTTGCCTTGCGTCCATGCGTTAAAATGCTCTGGGTTGTTGATCCACTCAACGCGTTCATAAGCAGGCTTAAAGGCATGGCCATCTACTTTTGGGAAATTCGCTAAGATATTGCCCATATAAAAATCTCGCCAAATCAATTCACTGAGCCAGGTTTGGTTGCCTTTTAACGCAAAGCGCACAGCCCTTCTGATAGAAATGGTGCCAAAGCGCAAATGCACACTTAAGCGCGTTGTCCCCGCTTCATTGCTTGGGATATCACGCGTAAGATGATAGGTTTTGATGACAGACTTATCAAAATGCTCTTTAGGAAAGGTATGCTTTACCTCTTCAAAGCCCATCTCATCAAGTGACATTAATTTTTGAGAAGTCTGAATTTGTTTAAGGTGCTCTAAATATGAAGTGCTTGGGTATGATTTGTAATAAAAAGGGGCAAGTTTTGCTTTCCATTTCTTGCTGTATGGAGTAAATACCGTGTAGGGTTTGCCATCATCTTTGGTAACCTCACTATATTCAAAGATCACTTGATCTTTAAAGCTTGAAAAACTGACGTTTTGAGTTTTTAAATAGTCTAAAACGCTTTGATCTCTTTTGATGGCTTTAGGTTCGTAATCGTGATTGGCATAGATATTTTTAATCTTGTATTTAGCACACAATCCTTTAAAAATTTCAAGAGGCTGACCATGCAAAACCAATAGATCACTATCCTGTTTTTGATATAGTTCTTTTAAGGCTTTGATTTGCTGGTAAATAAAGTTGACGCGAAGGTCTTTTTTATCTTCTAACCGCTCTAAAATGGTAGTGTCAAAAATAAAAAGAGGCAGTACGTTTTGATTGTTTTTCAAAGCTTGGTATAGCCCTGCATTGTCATCAATACGCAAATCTCTTCTATGCCAAAAAATACTTAATTGCTCCAAAGTTGAAGATTGGTTTTGGTGGATTTTGATCTTTTAGAAGAAACTACAATTGCATAGTTATGATAAAATTTGTTTGCCAAACTTAACTGAATCTCTGAGGTTTTTCCTTCTAGTTGAAGACCTAAAGTAACATCAGAGGCTTTTTTTGCGAACAATGCAAGCCAGCCGTTGAGTGATTTTTGATCAGAGATTTTGAGGTGGTTGATGTGGGTGATTTGTGCTCCAATTGAAATGGGGAGCTCTTCATCTTTTGTATGTACATCAGTTATTTTCAAGTCTTTGGTAGTCTTTAATCCAAGTAGGAATTCATACAAGTGCTCTGAGGGTGTTTTTTTAATTTCAAGCCCTAGATGAGGCAATTGTTTTTCTAACTCCTTTAGATAGTTGCCTTTACCTTCTACGAATTTTTGAAAAAATGGCTTAAAATTAAAACTACTAAGACTATTTAGAATGTTTGTATAGTCTTTTTGAGCATAACCTTGTTGTTGCTTTCCAAAATCATCATATAAAATTTTTAGTACATCATCTAAAGACTTTTTGTTCTTTGAGTGTTTGCGTAAAAGAACATCACATAGTAGAGCAATCAGACTGCCTTCATTGTAAATAGAAACTTTTCGATTGGGTACTCCCTTTACGTATCCATCCAACCAAGTATCAAAAGAAGCCTCAGAAACAGACATGTGCTGCGTGCCACCGTTGTGCATGTGACGGGTGAGGCTTTTAGACAGCAATTTAAGGTACTCATCTAGCGAGAAGTATTTGCTTCTCAATAAACAAAGATCTCCGTAATAAGTGGTAACTCCTTCAGCAACATAACCTAGAGTTGAATAATTCTCTTGTTCAAACCTATAAGGCATCATTTCAATTGGGCGAATGGTTTTGATGTTCCAGGCGTGAAAAAGCTCGTGTGCGCTTACGCCCATCAGCTCGTCATAGGTATTTTTATGCATCAAATCATAACCAGGACCCAAGCAAATGACCGTACTGTTTAAGTGCTCAACACCATGGTAGTAAAAAGTAGGCTTGATTTGAAATAAGAAATGATAGTCGTTAAACGGAAAGCTTTTAAAGATATTGTATTGCACTTTGGTAAAGGCCATAAAATCTTTTTTAAGCTTTTTAAAATCAGGGGCGCAAATGCCCATAAACCAGAGGTAGAATTTAACGCCTTTATATTCATAGGTGTCGCATTGTAACTGATCAGAAGCAATGAATGGATGATCTGCTAGCGTGTCAAAATCAGCAACTTTGACTTTATTCTTTTTAAAATTTAAGCCACTTGCGATCTTGTAATTTTTTGGAATTTTAAGCTCAAGTTCAATTGAAGCTTCTTTGTAATCAGCGTTATACATCAAGCAATTCACAGGATTTACATACAACTGGTCTTCATTTAAAAATGTTGAGCCTGCATTTAAATCTTTAGCATAGTAATAATAAGATACTCGTATTTGTTTGGCTTGTTTCGTTTCGATGCACCATAAATCTTTGGTTTGCTTTTTAACATTCAATGCGCGCCCTGTTTTTGCATTAAAAGCATTAAAGTCAATGACGTTTTTAGCAAAGTTTCCTAGCTCATAACGTCCTGGCCTCCAACTGGGAAGTTGAAGGTTTAAGTCTTTTTGGTTTTTAATTTCTATGAGCAATTCAACTTTTAATGTATTGCGTTTGGCATTGGTATATGATAATGTATATTTCATGCTTTTAAGCTTCACTTCAATTTATATTATTTATTTTAGATGCCATAAGTTTTAAGCATGCAAGAGCAAAATTTAGGTGAAAAAATCGATCAATCAAAAGAAAAGATACAATCTACTTGGGCATTTTTTTTAAAAAGTCTCAGAGATTTAGGTAGGCAAATTTTAAATCTAAGAGATGGGGTAGATCCTAAAGGAACGATTCAGGGTATTAAAAAAGACGTAGAGTTTAACGGCTATAATGTTTGGATTTTAATCTGCTCAATTTTTATCGCTTCTATCGGATTAAACACCAATTCAACAGCAGTGATTATCGGAGCCATGTTGATCTCTCCGCTGATGGGTCCAATTTTGGGTATGGGCCTAGCTATAGGAACCAATGACTTTAGGTTGTTGGTGAAGTCTATGAAAAACTTTGGGGTTATGATTGTGGTAAGTTTAATTACCTCGGCGCTCTATTTTTTAATCTTTCCTTCATATGAGGTGCAATCAGAGATTTTGGCTCGAACAAAACCTACTATTTTAGATGTTTTTGTCGCCATTTTTGGTGGAATGGCGGGTATTATTGCAGGTTCTAGAAAAGAAAAAACCAATGTGATACCAGGGGTTGCCATTGCAACAGCCTTGATGCCTCCTTTGTGTACAGCAGGGTTTGGCTTGGCTACTTTAAACATGCAATATTTATTCGGCGCCTTTTATTTATTTACTCTTAATTCGGTATTTATTTGTTTGACCACTTATGTGTTTATCAAGTATTTTAGATTTCCGCTCAAAGAGTTTTTAAATCAAAAAAGAGAACAACGAGTAAAGCGTTTGATTATGTTTTTTGTGCTTTTAGCCATTATACCCAGTACCTTTTTATTTTACAGTGTTTTAAAGGAGTCTTATTTTAAAGGAAAGGCCAAAACTTATATCAAAGAGAAGATCAGAACCCTGCCCACACAAATCTTAAAAGCAGAGGCCATTTATACTGATACTACGAATTATATTGAGGTGTATGTTTTAGGAGAACCTATTTCACAAGAGAGAATTTCTAGTCTTTCAGCAGCCTTAAAAGATTATGGTTTAATCAACACATTTTTAGTTGATCAAACCAAATTACTGGTTCATCAAAATGAAAACCAAACAGATGAGCTAAAGGGCATGATTTCAGAGCTTGAGACCAAGTTTTTAAAGAATTCATATGAAGAGAACCTAAAACTATTAGAAGAAAAAGACCTACAAATTAACATGCTAAAAAAGCGCACAGTACTAGATACAGCACTAATGCATCAACTGCAGAAAGAGATTAAGATTCAATATCCGTTTATCAAAGAATTTGCTATTGCAAGTATTGATAACTTTTCTTTAGACTCAAACTTAAGGCCAGTTGAAATGATGGTGTTAAGTTTTAATAAAACACCGTCTACAAAGCTTTATGATCAATTTAAGAAGTGGGTAAGAGTGCGTTTAAAAAAGAATGAATTGGAGTTTTTTAAGCGTTGATTTTTGTAGCTTTTTCCGGCTATTCGCAGTAGTGTTCTCTTCAAAGCCCAAGTGCCTGCTAGTTTTAAAATGAGCTTGCTACGCGCCGCTATTTATAAAACAAGCATCACTAAGGCTTTTTTTAAGAAAAGCTACTTGCTGCTATCCGGGCTAGGAGTTGATCAATTCACTTTGTTGATTGATCTAGTTATTGTGCTAATTGTGAAAAGAAAGTAGTACTTTGATTAGCTCGCCTTGCTCGCTGATCCAGAAGAGAGTGTGATTCAA
>JAHDHZ010000009.1:0-3948 GCA_020631045.1 Flavobacteriales bacterium
CCTTTGAGTTGAGCCATTTGCGCTACTTCATATACAACGCCTTGGCCAGAAAGGGCAGCATCTCCGTGAATTAAAATGGGCAATAATTTGTTTTCATCGCCATTAAAACGATGGTCAATCTTAGCGCGTGCCATGCCTTGCACCACGGGGTCAATCGCCTCTAAGTGTGATGGGTTGGGAGCCATACACAAATGAATTTCTTTATCTGAGTCTGTTTTTCTGGTTTGAGAAAATCCATAATGGTATTTCACATCACCCATGTAGAAAGGATCTTCGTAATCTTTACCTTCAAACTCTGAGAAAATATCTTCGTATTTTTTACCAAAAATATTGGCCAGTACGTTTAATCTTCCGCGGTGTGCCATGCCCAGCACAAATTCTTTTACGCCCAAATCAGCCGCAGTTTCAATGACCGTATCAAGTGTCGGAATCAAACTCTCAGCGCCTTCTAAAGAAAAGCGTTTTTGCCCTACAAACTTTTTGTGCATAAAGGTCTCGTAAGAAACCGCTTTGTTAAGCTTATTGTAAATGACTTCTTTCTCTTTGTTCGAAAAGTTGGGTTGATTGTCGTTGATGTGAATTTTAGATTTGATCCACTCAATTTCTTCAGGCTCTGCCAAGTACATGTATTCTACTCCGATAGAAGAGCAGTAGACTTTTTGTAAGTGTTTTAAAATGTCTTTTAAAGAAGAAGGCCCTAAGCCCACTTCACTACCCGCTTGAAAATAAGTGAGCATATCGTCTTGAGAAAGCCCGAAATTTTCAATGTCTAATGTTGGGGTATAGGTTCTACGATCACGTACCGGATTGGTTTTAGTGAATAAATGCCCGCGTGTTCTGTAGGCATTGATCAGGTTGATGACTTTGAATTCTTTTTGAAAATTTTCAGGCACTCCACCATCTTCAAAATTTGCACTGGCCAGTTCATATCCTTCAAAAAAGCGATGCCAGCTTTCTTCTAATGAATCGGGATCTGTTTTAAATTGCTCGTAGAGTTGCTCAAAAAATGCGGGATTTGCGTTTGAGAGGTAAGAGAATTTATCCATATAAATAAAGATGCAAAATAATTATTCTTCAACTAATTAAAGGTAAGGCTTATTTTTAAATTCTATGTAAGAATTTTATTGTAAATGAAACAAAAAAAAATCTTTCACGTTTGACAGAGAAATAACAAATATGAAAAAATTACTTCTACTTCCAACCTTGTTTACTTCTGCGTTACTACTAGTATCATCTGGTTCTTGTAATAAGCAAGAATGTGTTGAAAAGCCAGCCCCTTATCAAAATATTTTATTGTGTGGATCTGATTATTCACCAGTTTGTGGTTGTAATCAAGTTCAGTACGAGAATTCTTGCATAGCAAGAGCCAATAATATTACAAATTTTACAGAGGGTCCTTGTGGGATATAAGTCAGGTTTGTTTAGTGCTCTCTACTTGAGTGTCAAGTTTGTTTTAGCTCTGACCCTCAATGCTAGGGCCTAATTTTTCTAAAGTATGGTCCTTAGTGAAGTAAACCAGTAACACTACACTTAAAAGCCCTGCTAAAAGATCGTAAATGGGCTGGTCAGAACCAATCTGCATGTCTTTTAATTGTTCAAGAGAATACTCTTGAAGCATGAAATAAGTGATGATCACCTGCACACCATTGTTAATGAAATGCCCAAGAACAGATAGCCATAGATTAGAAGAAAAATAGTACACATAGCCCAACATTGCTCC
This sequence comes from Flavobacteriales bacterium, assembly GCA_020631045.1. Taxonomy (GTDB): domain Bacteria; phylum Bacteroidota; class Bacteroidia; order Flavobacteriales_G; family JALEGO01; genus JAHDHZ01. The sequence continues at coordinate 1,721 of JAHDHZ010000009.1, forward strand.
CAACAACATGCGCGGGAAAAACCCAAAAAACTGCCCGTGTAAAGCACTGAAAAGTATGGCAGTAATCCAAATCGCTAAATGGGGTCTTTTCAAAAGTGCTTGAAAATGCCTTTGTACCATACCTCTGAAAAATAATTCTTCAGTCAGAGCGGCAACAAAGCCGATGATAAAGACATTGATGAGTAGATCACTGACAGATTTCATGTCTAAAAAGTAAAGAGTTAAGACCTGCATAGCCTCTTCAGATGCTCTCAAAGATTGTTCAAGCCCTGAAAGACTTTTAGGAAAAACAATTGTGTTGTTTAATTCTGCTAAATACCCAATTGCAGGAATGGCAATCAAAAAAGAGGCTGTGACCAACAATACGTTTTTTAAATTCGGGGCTTTGTGCAGGTTTAAATACTGAAAGCTTCGTTTTTGATATAAAAACACAAATGCAAGAGTAGGAATCACAAAAGCAATGACGGTATTTAATACCTGAAGCCCTTGCAATAACCGCAGGTTGATGCTTTGAACTTGGTAAGCTTCAACTTGTTGGCCTAAGGTGAAAAAGGCAAATACTATTAAACAAACGATGATGTATAGTGTGGGCCAGAGGTGTTTTTGCATGGGGTAAAAATAAAGAACTTATTTCATTGAGCATAAGTGATCCATCATTAAAATCTACACTAGATTTTAATACAGATAATTTGCATTATATTAGTTTTAATGATTTCTGTAAAAAAACTATTCATAAGCTTAGTCTTGGTTTTCTTTACCCTGTTAATTGCGCTGAGCAGTTTTGTATTCCTCAATCAAGATCAATTCAAACAAGAAATAATTCGGCAAATCAATCAAAGTAAAGCGATTGACGGAACAATTTCAGATATAGATCAGATCACTTTTTTAAAGAGTTTTCCTTCAGTTTCTCTTAGATTCAAAGATGTTGAGATCAAAGAGCTTTGGGATCATGAGAAAACAACTCTTTTGCAAGTAAGTAGCATAAAACTTAAGCTATCACTCGCACAAGTATTGCAAAAAAAAGTACAGATTAATTCTATGGTTTTTCAGGATGGAAAGCTGAATGTCAGAAAACATAAAAAGGGATTTAATTTTCAAAGCACCGGTTCAAAAAAAGCCCCAATTTTATTGCATTTGCAAAATATTACTTTGCAAAACATACAGGTGCAATATCATGATCTTCAGACAGGTCAAGAAGTACAAGTAGCTATAGATAAGGCAAATTTTCAAGGAGATTTCTTAGCCGATCAAAAGCAAATTGAATTTGATGCGCAAGGAGATTTGCATCAAAAAATAGTCTATTTGAAAGCAATCGAACACCCCATTAAAACTAGGGGACAGATCATGTATAATGCTGAAGATCAGAAAACAAAAATCACTTTAGATGATCTTGATTTTAAAGGTTTTTCAGGAAACTTGAGTGCTGAATTTAGTGGCGAAAATAGAACAGTACAAGTGGGGGTAGGCGCAGTTGATCTGGGTGATCTTAGAGAGATGTTGGTTGATTCGGTGGGTAGGTTGATAGATGAGGTGGGGCTTGAGGGGCAATTGCGTTTAACCCTGCGGGCGGATAGGGATTCTTTTTGGGTAAATTTTGGAGTGAAGGATGTTGGTTTTAATGTAGAAGAGCATGCTGTGAAAGTGCGAAGGGGTAAAGGAAATTTTGTATTAAAAGGACTTGCCTTTAAGACAGAGGGATATTGTTTTTACGCTAAAGAAAAGCTTGAAGCTGAAGTGAATGGTGAAAATGTAGAGCTAGGGTTTAAGGGCTGTAATTTTAAGCGTCTAAGCTTTCAGACAACTTTAGATCAAGAGTTGAATGTTGAGTTTTTAAATCAGTTTATAAAGCAAGAAGATTCGTTGGTTTTTAAAGGTGGAACATTACAGCTAGATACTGTTCAGTTGAATGTGCAATTGAATGAAAAATGGCAAGTAGAGCAGTATGATTACGATGGAGCGTTGCTAATTAAAAATGCAGATCTTATATATAAGAATATACAGCTCAACGAGCTTTCGGCAAAACTGTTAAGCAAAGGACCGTTTTTGTATTTTAATGAGATGTATGTGAAAGCTTTTGGTGGAGAGATTTTTTCAGATGCTAAGTTTGATCTAAACCAAAATTCGCTACAACTCAAGGGCAAAGCAGAAGGCATCAACATCAGTAAGCTTTTTGATGATTTTAACAATTTTAACCAATCAATGATTACATCCACCCAAATTGAAGGGCT